>JAPOVS010000016.1 GCA_026708055.1 bacterium
TCACGACCACCGACCCCGAATACCGCACCGTCACCCCCAAGCCGCTCACCGTCACCGTCACCGACGACGAACCCGAGCCCAGCCTCACCCTGTCGCCGTCGGCCATCCGCGTCGTCGAAGGCCGGACGGCCACGCTGACCGCCTCGCTCGCCTCGCCGCTGCCCACAGCGGTCACCATCCCGCTGGTGGTCAGCCGCACCACAGCAGAACCCGCCGACCTCGCCGTGCCCGCCGGCATCACCATCGCGGCCCGCCAGAAACAGGCCACGGTCACCCTGCGCACCCGACACGACAGCGACGCCGACCACGAAGTCCTCTTCATCGAGCCCGGCCGAGTCCCCGAACCCATAACGGGAGCAACCGCCAACCTCGTCACCGTCCACATCACCGACGACGAATACGTGCCGTCGCCCGCCAAGGTCGCCTGCGACGCCACAAGCGGCCGCTGCGAAGCCGGCACCCTGCCGATCGGCGAAGGCAGAACACGAACCCTCTACCTCACGCTGAGACAGCAGCCCACACATCCAGTGACAGCCACAGCAACCGTCGCCAAAGGCGACGGCGACGTCACGACGCAGAGTTCCGTCGCCTTCAGCACAACCCGCTACGCCGACAAGTCGTTCACCGTCACCGGCGCCGAGGACACCTCCAAGCGTGAACTCGACCAGGCAGAGATCATCCTCCGCTTCGCCTCGACCGACCCGTTCTACGACGGCAAGGAAATGACGCTGCGGCTGCAAGTGGTCGACAACGACACGCCCATCGTCCTGCGGCTGGAGCAGCACGGCAAGACGCTGTCGCTGCCCGAGGACGGCAGCGTCCGGCTGACGGTGACCGCGTCGCGGGCCGTGCCCTTCGACGTGACGCCCGAGATCGAGCTGTGGGACTTCAACGGCGATTTCTCTCCCGGCGACCTCCACAACCCCGCCGACGCCGGTGTGAACGCGGACGCCACCGGGGTGACGCTGCCGACCATCCGCACCGGCCGCCGCAGCAGCGAGGTCGTGCTCGACGCCGCCGACGACAACCTCGTCGAGGCCGATGCACTGGTGTATGCCCGACTCCAGCCCTTCAACGGCCCGCTGGTCAGCGTCGACGTCGACGGCTACTTCGCCAAGATCGCCCACATCGACGACGACCGGTTCGGGGTGCATGTGCATCGGCACGTCACCGACGACAACGGCACGCCCGGCGATCCCTCAGACGACACTGCCGACTACGAGCTGTTCATCGGCCGCAGGACCGAGTTCCCTCTCAAGGTGCATCTGCGGGGCAAGGACCACAGCCACCATCGCGAGTTCGATGTGGCTGCCGCCGCCGACAGCCCCAAGGGCTACAGGATCCCGCTGCCCCGCGACGTCGGCGACTATGAGGGCATCGCGATCGAGCTGCCCAAGAACTTCCAGCGAGCCGGGCAGTGGGCCAGGCTCGACGACGGTATCGAGCTCATCGGCCACGGCGAGTCGCCGCCCGGCACCTTCGCGCGCCCCTTGGCCGCCCGCGACGCCCCTGACGACATGGTCGCCGACATCCTCCACCCCCTGTTCCGCACGCCTGCGGAGGGCCGCATCAGCGTTGTCGCCGTCTCGGACGTCACCGGCAGCGGCTTCACCGTCGGCTGGAACGCCGTCGACGGCGCCGACGGCTACGAAGTGCGCTGGCAGCCCGTCGGCGAGGCCCAGCCCAGCGCCGCCCGCACCTCGGCCACCGAGTACGCCGTCACCGGCCTCACCGCTGGCGTCGACTACCAGGTGCGGATCATGGTGATCGAGGAGGGCAGCGCAGTCGCGTCCAAGTCCAGCCGAACCGTCACCGTCACCACCGTCGGCACACCGCCGAAGCCGAAGCAGCCCGAGATCAGCGTCACTGCCGCAGCGGGCATCACCGAAGGCGGCAGCGCCTCCTTCACCGTCACCGCCACGCCTGCACCCGCAGCGCCGCTGAGGGTCCAGGTGGCCGTCAGCCAGACCGGCGACTACGCCGCATCGGGCACGGCGGGCACGAAGACCGTCACCATCCCCGTCAGCGGCAGCGCCGTCCACGCTGTCGCCACTGACGACGACAGCACCGACGAGCCCGACGGGTCGATCACCGTCACCGTGAACACGGGCAAGGGCTACACCGTGGCGTCGGCGCAGGGCACGGCGACGGTCGCTGTCGCCGACAACGACGACCCGGTGCCGACGGTGCCGGTGATCGGCGTGACCGCGGACGGCGACATCACCGAAGGCGGCACCGCGATGTTCACCGTCACAGCCAGCCCGGCGCCTGCGAAGGCGCTGTCGGTCTATCTCAGGGTCTCCACGACCGGGGACATCGGCCTGTCCGGCACTCTCCACATCGTGACCGTCCCCGTCTCGGGCACTGTCCGGTTCGCTGCCGCCACCACCGGCGACCTCCTCGACGAACCCGACGGCTCCATCACCGTCACCTTGGAGGCGCTCAGCGGCTACACGGTGTCGGCGACGCAGGGCTCCGCGACGGTCGCCGTCGCAGACGACGACGACCCGCCGTCCACGGCTGACGACGACCCGCCGTCCACGGCTGACGACGACCCGCCGGTCGATGCTGACCCGACACCCGATGCCGATCCGCCTGTCGATGCCGATCCGCCGCTCACCCCCACGCCGAAGGTCTGCGTCACCGCCGACGCAACGCTGCTGGCGCAGGTCAAGGCCAAGACCGCCG
>JAPOVS010000017.1 GCA_026708055.1 bacterium
CCGAGCGCAACCTCTACTACCGCCCCCAGCCCAACACCGCCTTCGTCGTCCCCGACCTCTTCGTGAGCTTCGGCGTGGACCCCGGCGCCCTCGAGTTGGACTTCAGCTACCGGCTCTGGGACGCCGGCGCGCCGCCCGCCTTCGTCCTGGAGATCGCCTCGGAGAAGACCCACAACAGCGACCTCAACGTCAAGCCCGCCGTGTACCTCGAAGTCGGAGTCGGCGAGTACTGGCGCCTCGACCCCACCGGCGGCGACTACTACACCCCCGCCCTGCAGGGCGACCGCCGCGCCGGCGACGCCTGGGCACCCATCGCAGTGGACCGCGACGGCGACGGCCGCCTCCGCGGGCACAGCGCCGTCCTCGGCCTCGACCTGCACGCTGAACCGCACCGCCTGCGCCTCCGCGACCCGCAGACCGGCCTCTGGCTCCCCGACCACGACGAGACCCGCCGCCAACGCGACGCCACCGAAGCCGAAGTGGCCGCCCTGCGCGCCCGGCTGAACGACCAGACCGGCGACACGGCCCAATAGCAGCGAACCGCGCGGCCTCTCGACCGCCGGAGCGCGCCCGGACGGCTGCCGCCGTCGGTTTCGCCTTCGCGGCGCGGGCAACGGCCGACGCGTCGCCCGCTGTTCTGGTCCTGGTGTTCGAAACCTGTGACGGCGCCAGAGGAGGCGGCGCTCGAGCCTCGACCCCCAGACGACACGCACCGACCGATGGAACTCAGCCTCCTGTGTGCTGAACGTCTCTCCACGCCCACACACAGGAGCCCGACCCCAACCGGTGGACCCCCGGGATGGGGAATTTCAGTGGTCAGAAGTGGGGAATTTCAGTGATCGCCGTATCCAAGCCCACCGCCCCACCCCTCAGACACCCACTCCCCGCTCAAATCCGAAGAGCCAGCAATCGGCGCACCGCATGCGCCGACAGGCCGAGCCGGATAGCGAGAGCGGCGTTCGTGACACCCTGCTCTCGCATCGCCGAATAGAGGGCCAGTTTCGCGGCAACGACAGGCGGAACCGGGATGACTACCTGCCCGTCGTCCGGCGGACTGGGCTCGGGAATGTCCTCGCCGGCCTTGACGTACATCCCGAGAGCGACCGACAGGCAGTCGTGCGCCAGATCGTAGGTCTCGGTCCACGACCAGCCGCCCGAATTGGCACCGTTGAGATCCGGGAACGTCACCATCCAGGCCTCCCGCCCGCTGACCCGCGCCTCAGCCCCATCTCGGACGATGCTGCACGGGTAGGCGTACCGCATGACCCAGAACTCCTGTCTGTCGATACGGGTGGCATGCTAGTTCAGGTCCGGGAACTCGGGCCCTGCATGACAGAGCGGACGATTGCGGGGTGGCGGGCGGTGAAGAATCCGACGACGCGATCACGAACGTCCTCGCCGACCATGCCCCGCAGGATGGGATCGTCCATGACATCGTCGAAATAGCCGAACCCTCTCACGAGTGCATGCACCGAACCGTGGTTGACGGAGAGCCCGTACTTCTGCAGATACAGCGCGAACCCTTCCTCGACGGTGATCCCGGCGAGCTGCTCGAGGGACATGACGTCGAAGTAGTCGCGCAGCAGATGGCGGGAGCTGATGGCGCGGAATTTCGTAGCCATGATGTCCTGCAGCGACCCGACGGGGATGCCAGCGACAAGCGTGGGCGGGCGTAGTGTCGCCGCGTCGGCACCCCAGAGAATGTCGATCTTGACGCCGTCGAAGGTTCCGTGGAGGTGTCCTTGGGATTTGCGGGTGAGGCGGAAGTCGCCCCGCGCCTCGAGCGCGGCGTGCAGCGGATCCGGGTCGAAGGCGTGGGGCGTGAACAAGTCGAGGTCCTCGCTGCGGCGATGCCTCAGCTGCATCGCCAAGGCGGTTCCGCCCATCAGGACAGTCCCGGCGGGGACCGTCTCTGCCACAGCGGGCCAGGCTGCGCGTGTGGCTGGCCCGAGTACCTCGGCGAACTCACTCAGTGGGCTCACCGCGCTCGCTGAGGGCGTTACGGATCATGGCCTTGACTTCCGGCGGGATGCACTCCTTGTCGGCGACGCGCTCGAGAGCCTCCCGGGGCAGCGCCTCGAGCGCCCACGCCCACGCGTCGATGTCGTGGTAGGTGAGAAGGTGTTCGGCGACGAAAGCCGCGTCGCGGGGGAGCTCGATCAGGTCCGGGTCTCCCCACCAGAACAGCTTGGCGAAACGCTCCGGCAACCTCTCCGGCATCGGGGCACGCGGCAGCTCGGGAAGTTCCACGGTTCGCACAGCGTCGGCCACGCTGAACCAGGCGTCTCCGGCGACGAGACGCCAGACGGTCCGCTCCGCTGACGCGGCGGGGGGCACACCCGTCTCGGACTCGGGTGTCACGAGCCCGCGATCTTCAAGATCATCGAGCGCTGAGGCCACATCGGCTGGTGCCAGGGCAGTGACGAACGCGACAGCGCTCACCCCTCTGAGGCCCCGGGGGCGGCGCGAGAGAGCCGCAAGGACGCACATCTCGGTGGACGACAGACCAAGCGGCGGTTCGGCGAGACTGGCGACATCGGGCCGTGTCACAGTAGTCACTGCCCCGAATTCTACTGTCCGGCAGAGACCTCCTGGGAGCGGCACCAGCGCAGGTAGGCGGCCACGAAATCGTCGATGTCGCCGTCGAGGACCGCCTCGGGGTTGGAGGTGGAGTGCTCGGTGCGCAGGTCCTTCACCATCTGGTACGGGTAGAGGACGTAGGAGCGGATCTGGCTCCCGAAGCCCATCCGCTGGGCGGCGCCGGCGATCTCGGCCACCTCGTCGGTGCGTTTCTGGCGCTCGAGATCCAGCAGTTTGGCGGCCAGCATCTGCATGGCGCGCTCCCGGTTCTGGTGCTGGCTGCGCTGCGCCTGGCTGGAGGTGACGAGACCGGTCGGCAGGTGGGTGATGCGCACCGCCGAGTCGGTGACGTTGACGTGCTGGCCGCCGGCGCCCGAGGAGCGGTAGGTGTCGACCCGCAGCTCCGACTCGTCGATCTCCACCTCCTTGGCCATCTCCGGGAAGAAGGGCACGACCTTCACCGATGCGAAGGCCGTCTGGCGCTTGCCCTCCTTGTTGAACGGTGAGATGCGCACCAGCCGGTGGATGCCGTGCTCGCTGCGCAGCAGCCCGTAGGCGTGGCGCCCCTTGACGCTGAACTCCGCCGAAGTGATCCCCGCCTCCTTGCCCTCGGTCACCGACTCCACCTCGAAGCTGAAGCCCCGGCGCTCCGCCCAGCGGCCGTACATGCGCAAAAGCATGGAGGCCCAGTCCTGGGAGTCTGTGCCGCCCTCGCCGGACTGGATGCTGCATACGGCGTCGCGCTCGTCGTAGCTGCCGGCCAGCAGCGCACGCAATTCGAGGGCGTCGAAATCGGTCCGCAGGGAGTCCACGGACTCGGCGATCTCCGCCAGCACCGAGTCGTCGTCCAGCTCGGTGGCCAGCTGCCACAGCGTGTCGGCGTCCTCGAGACGCGCCTGCAGCCGCTCGAAGCTCTCGATGTCGTCGTTCACCGCCGCCAGATCCTGGGCAACCCGGCGCGCCCGCTCGGGGTCGTCCCAGAGTTCGGGGCGGGCCGCCTCGATCTCCAGAGCCGGTCGCCGGGCGCGCAGGCCGGCGATGCCCAGGTAATGCTCGGACTGCTCCAGGCGCCGGCTCAGTTCGGCCAGATCATCGCTGAAGTCCTCGTTCACGGGCGCTCCGGGGGGACGGGACGGCGGGCGGGGGACGGGATCGCGTTGCCGCGCACTGGCGGCGGCCTCCGGTCGCTCAGCGACCGCAGCAGAGCTTGTACTTCTTGCCCGAGCCGCACGGGCAGGGCGCGTTGCGGCCGGTCTTCTCCGCCGCGCTGCGGACCAGCGTTGCGGTGCCCGCAGCGGGCTTGCCCGCGGCGCTCGGTGCGGCGGCGGGCTTGGCACCGGCCAGCGGCACGCCGGCAGCGGCGGCGGCCGCCTGGGCCAGCGCGCTGGGCGCCTCGGAGGGGTCGGTGGGGCCCGAGTACGTGACGTTGCGCGTCGCCGAGACCTGCTCGGTCTCCGGTTTCACAACCTGGATGTGGGTGATCATGCGCACGAAATCCCGCCTGATCCGCTGCATGAGGTCACCGAACATCTCGAAACCCTCGCGTTGCCACTCGCTCAGCGGATCCTTCTGGCCGGCGGCACGCAGGTGGATGCCCTCTTTCAGGTAGTCCATCTCGTAGAGGTGGGTGCGCCAGTGCTGATCGATGACCCGCAGCATCACCTGGCGCTCGAGACCGCGCATCACCTCGGTGCCGATCTCGGACTCCCGCCTGGCATACAACGCCGTGGCATCGTCCAGCAACCGGGCGCCCAGCGACTCGGGCGTCGGCTCGGCGGCGAGATCCTCGGGCGTCAAGTCGGTCGGCCACAGGTTCCCGGCGGTCACCAGGATGCTGCGGTGGTCCCACGGCTCATCCTCCGGCAGATCGGCGGCGATCGCCTCCACCTCAGACTGCAGGTGCTCGAGGGCCTGCTCGCGCAGCTCCGCGCCCTGGAGGATCTGGCCGCGCATCTCGTAGATGACCCGCCGCTGGTTGTTCATCACCTCGTCGTAGCGGAGCACGTTCTTGCGGGTCTCGGCGTTGCGCTGCTCCACGGTGGTCTGCGCCCGCTCCACGGACTTGGTAACCATCTTGGACTCGATGGGCACGCCGTCGTCCAGTGAGCGGGCCATCACCCAGTTCATGGCGCCGGTGGCGAAGATGCGCATGAGGTCGTCCTCGAGGGACAGGTAGAAGCGGCTCTCCCCCGGGTCGCCCTGGCGGCCCGAGCGGCCCCGCAGCTGGTTGTCGATGCGGCGGCTCTCGTGGCGTTCGGTGCCCACCACGTACACGCCGCCGAACTCTTTGATCACCTCGCCCTCGGCCCCGCAGTGCTCGCTGTGGCTCGCCAGCAGCTTGGGGTATGCCTTGGTGTACTCCTCGGACTGCGGGTCGTAGCCGTCGGCCAGCAGATCCCGCCGGGCGAGCGCCTCGGGGTTCCCACCGAGGATGATGTCGACGCCGCGCCCGGCCATGTTGGTGGCGACCGTCACCCGCCCCAGGCGCCCGGCCTGCGCGATGATCTCGGCCTCGCGTGCGTGCTGCTTGGCGTTCAGCACCTCGTGCGCGATGCCCCGGCGGGTGAGGTGGCCCGAGAGCTTCTCGGACTTCTCCACCGAGATGGTGCCCACCAGCACCGGCTGGCCGCGCTCGACCCGCTCGGCGATGTCGTCGACGATGGCGTCGAACTTGGCTTCCTCGGTGCGGTACACCAGGTCGGGCTGATCGGCGCGGATCATGGGCCTGTGCGTGGGGATCGAGACCACCTGCAGGTCGTAGGTGCCGTGCAGCTCGCTGGCCTCGGTCTGTGCGGTGCCGGTCATGCCGGCGAGCTTTTCGTAGAGCCGGAAGTAGTTCTGCAGGGTGATGGTGGCGAGGGTCTGGTTCTCCTCCTGGATCTTGACGCCCTCCTTGGCCTCGACGGCCTGGTGCAGTCCTTCGGACCAGCGTCGCCCGTCGAGGATGCGCCCGGTGAACTCGTCGACGATCTTCACCTCGCCGTCGCTGAGGATGTACTCCTTGTCGCGCCGGTACAGCTCCTTGGCCCGCAGCGCCGCGCCGAGGTGGTGCACGTAGCTGACCTGCACCGAGTCGTAGAGGTTCTCCACCCCCAAAGCGCGCTCCACGGCGTGCACGCCCTCCTCGGTGGGGGCCACCGTGCGCTTCTCCTCGTCCACCTCGTAGTGCTCGTCGCGCACCAGGCGGCGCACGATGGAGGCGAACCGGTAGTAGGTGTTGGCGGCCTCGGCCACCTGGCCGCTGATGATCAGCGGCGTGCGGGCCTCGTCGATGAGGATCGAGTCGATCTCGTCCACGATGCAGTAGCGATGGCCGCGCTGGACCCGCTCGGCGGCGGAGAGCGCCATGTTGTCCCGCAGGTAGTCGAAACCGAACTCGTTGTTGGTGCCGTAGGTGATGTCGCAGGCGTACTGCTGGCGCTTGAAGTCCTGGTCCCGAACGCCGGGGATCACGAGGCCCACGCTCAGGCCCAACCAGCGGTGGATCTGTCCCATCCAGTCGGCGTCGCGACTGGCCAGGTAGTCGTTGACGGTGACCACGTGGACGCCCTCGCCCGTAAGGCCGTTCAGATACACCGGCAGGGTGGAGACGAGCGTCTTGCCCTCGCCGGTGCGCATCTCGGCGACCCAGCCCAGGTGCAGCGCCGCCCCTCCCATGAGCTGCACGTCGTAGTGCCGCTGGCCGATGACCCGCCACGCAGCCTCCCGCATGACGGCGAATGCCTCCGCCAGCAGGTCATTCAGATCGGCGCCGTTGGCGAGGCGCTCCCGGAGTGCGGGCGTGCGGGCCTGCAACCCCTCGTCGCTCAGCGCCTGCATCTCGGGTTCCAGGCCGCCGATGTGGGGCACGAGCCCTTCCAGGGCCTTGAGCTTCTGCCCCTCGCCGGTTCGGAGGAGCTTGTCGAGGATCGCCATGTCCGCGTCGAGTCTACGAACCGGTGGGCCCGCTCACCGCGCCGACGGCGACGTCGACGACACGGGCCTCGGCGAGTCGCGCCAGCTCGCCGGGCGCGATCGGGAAGCAGGCGTCGGGGGTGCCGGCCGCCGCCCACACCTCCTCGAAATCCAGCAGTCGCCGGTCCAGGAAGGTCTCCAGCTTGCGGGCGTGGCCGAAGGGCGGCACGCCGCCGATGGAGAACCCCGTGGCGTCCGCGACCTCCTCGGCACGGGCCTGGCGGGCATCGCCGGCACCGGCGGCGGCACCCAGGCGTCCGGTGTCGACCCTGTCGGCGCCGGAGACCAGCGCCACGACAACCCGGCCACCGGCCACGAACACCAGCGACTTGACGATCTGGGCCAACTCGCAGCCCACCGCCGCGGCTGCGTCCCGGGCGGTTCGGGTCCCGGTGGGAAAGCGGGTGACACGCAAGTCCACGCCGAGGCCGGCAGCCGCCGCCGCGAACCGGTCGACAGCTCTGCTCACCGGCTCAGCCTACGAACTCCCGCCGTTCCGGTGGGCGGCGGCCTGCTCGGTGGCGAACTCCTGTGGAGTCATGAGCACCTCGCGGGCCTTGGAGCCCTCTGACGGACCGACCACACCGCGCTGCTCCAACAGATCCATGAGGCGCCCGGCCCGGGCGAACCCCACGCGCAGCTTGCGCTGCAGCATGGAGGTGGAACCGAGTTGGCTGTCCACCACCAACTCCATGGCCGCCTCCAGCAACTCGTCGTCGTCGGGGTCGCCGGAGTCGCGGCTGCCCATCAGGGTCGGAGTCGCCAGATCCTCCGCGGTGATCGCCTCGGACTCGGGCCGGCGGACGTTCTGGCGGCACCAGACAGCCGTCACGCGACGGACCTCCTCCTCGCTGACCCAGGCCCCCTGGATGCGCTGGGGCGTCCCCGCGGTGCCGTCCAGCAGCAGCATGTCGCCGTTGCCCACGAGCCGCTCCGCCCCGGCCTGGTCCAGGATGACGCGGCTGTCGGTGAGGCTCGACACCGACAGCGCCATGCGCGCCGGGATGTTGGCCTTGATGACCCCGGTGATGACGTTCGTGGAGGGTCGCTGCGTGGCGATCACGAGATGCACTCCCACGGCACGGGCCATCTGCGCCAGGCGCCAGATGGCGTCCTCCACCTCGCGCGGGGCGACCATCATGAGATCCGACAGCTCGTCCACCACGATGACGATGAACGGCAGCCGCTTCAGCGCCTCCTCCTCGTGGTCGCCCGCAGCTTCGCCACCACCGGCGGCCAGCGACGCCTCGTACATCTCGTTGTAGCCGGTGATGTCGCGGCAGCCCACCCGGGACAGCAACTCGTAGCGGCGCTCCATTTCCCGCACCGCCCAGCCGAGGGCGTTGGCGGCCTTCTTCGGATCGATCACGGGCTGGGTCAGCAGGTGCGGCACGTTGGCGTACTGCCGCATCTCCACCATCTTGGGATCCACCAGGATCAGCCGCACCTGCTCGGGCGTGCAGCGCATCAGGATCGTGGTGATGATGGAGTTGAGGCTGGACGACTTGCCCGATCCGGTTGCGCCGGCGATGAGGATGTGCGGCATCCGCCCCAGGTTGACCATGACGGCCTGCCCGGTGATGTCGCGCCCGAGGGCCACGTCGAGGGGATGGGAGGCGGCCGCCGCATCATCCGAGGCCAGGATGTCACCCAGGGTCACCGCGTGGCGCGCCGGGTTGGGAACCTCCACACCGATGGCCTGCCGGCCGGGAATCGGAGCGAGAATGCGCACCTCGGCCGAGGCCAGGGCATAGGCGATGTCGCGGGACAGCGCGGTGATCCTGGCCACCTTCACCCCCTCGGCCAGAACCAGCTCGTAGCGGCTGACCGTCGGGCCCACCACCACGTCGGCGAGCGTCGCCTCCACGCCGTGGGCGGCGAGCGCCGCCTCCAGCGCCCGCCCGCGCTCGCTGATGAGGCGGCCATCCACCTCCTGGGCGGGCGTCCGCTTCAGGATCCCCAGGTTGGGGCGCCGCCACTGGCCGCTGTCATCCCCGGCCGCTGCCACCTGAGCGGCCGGCGACTCCGCCTGCCGCCCCCGCCGGCGGGATCCGGGGGCGCCTTCGGGGGATGGGGGCGCCTGCTCCGCCGGCCGCGGACCGCCCGACAGGGGCGCGGCGGCGGGTATCACCACCGGCGGCTGCCCAGCGGCGCCAGGAGGCAACTCCCCGGAGGTGGTCTCCCCCTCCGGGACCGGACCCTCAGCCGCGCCGGCACCTTCCGCGGGCTCCTCGTCCTCACCCTCCGAGCGCCGGTCGGACACCACGAGGCGGACCACAGCAGCCAGACTCAGTCCCACCCGGCGCAGCACCCACCAGATCCCGCGCCCCACGGTGCCGAGCGACATGCCGCTGAGGGCCAGCCACCCCAGCAGACCAACCGCCACCAGCACGACCACCGCGCCGGCAACCCCGGCCAGCAGGGCGAGGGCACCGCCGGAGGCGAAGCCCACGTAACCGCCGGCACCCTCGAAGTCCACCAGGCCGTCGCCCCAGGTCGGACGGCCGGCGGCGAGGTGGAGGATGCCGGCGAGCGCCGTCATCACCAGGCCGCCGCCCAGGATGCGCACCGAGGGTTGCCGGTCACCATCGGTCTCGGTGGGTTCGCGGGAACGGCCGATGATCAGCAGCACGCCCACCGCGGCCAGCGCCGGCGGCACCAGCAGTCGCCCCCAGCCCACGGTCACGCCCGCGGCGCGCCGGAATGCCGCCCCGACGAGCCCGCCGAAGTCGCCGTAGACACCCAGGGCGCTCAGCAGGGCCAGCACGAAGGCCAGAAGCGCCCAGATCTCCGCTCGATACGCCCGGTAGAAGCCGGCGAGGGCCGACGGCTCCTCGGGTGGCGTACCGCCGGCGCCCGAGCGACGCGCCGGCGGCTTCGAGCCTGCTGCGGGCGCGCTTAAACGGCTGGCTGCCGGAGCGGACTTTGCCATCGTTGGCAACACTAGCACCGCGGGCCACACCAGCCCCGCGGCGGGCCGGTGGTGCAGGGTCGGATCGTCCCCGGCACCGGCCGGGGCGTCAGGTCAGTACTCGAACTGCACCGCGGCCCGCGCCTCGAGGATGGGACGCACCCTCGAGGCGATGAACGCCTGGTGGCCGCCGTCGTCGCGGTAGGAGACGAATCCCGCTTCGTCGTCGAAGTCCACCGTGACAGCGAAGTCGTGGTTGCCGGCATTGATACCGGCGTCGCCACCGTGGGCGAAGCCCCGCACAGCCTCGTGCGTCTCGAGCAGCTCCACGAGGCCCTCGAGAAACGCCGCCCGCTTGGCGTCGTCTACTTCGTCGTTCCACTTGAACAGCACGCAATGGCGGATCATGGCCGCTCCTTCGGTCGGGGCCGGAATTCCCCGCGAGGATAAGCTGATCCGGCCCCGACCGCCGTATGGGAGCGACCGCACGATGAGCACACCGGCGACAAGCGACGAGGCGTCCCCCGCCGGCGGTGGCGAGATCCTCATCTCCGGCGGCACCCTCATCGACGCCACCGGCGCGCCGGCACGGCCCAATCCGGGTGTGCTGCTGCGGGGCGACCACATCCAGGTCGTCGGACCGGCAGCTGCCGAGGCCGCGTCCGCAGGGGCCGAGCGCATCGACGCCGGCGGACGGACGGTCATGCCGGGGCTCATCGACGCCCACTGCCACGCCACCTTCGACGACGTGCAGTCCAACGACGAGCTCTTCTTCCACCGCGACCCGGCGACGGCCGCGCTGGTGGCGGGCCAGAACCTCACCAAGATGCTGCGGGCGGGGGTCACCGCCTATTGCGACCCCGACACGCTGTTCTCCATGGGTCCGTCGCTGCGCAACGCCGTCGAGGCCGGCGTCGTGGCGGGGCCGCGCATCAGCACCGGTGTGCAGGCGCTGGTCACGGCCGTCGGCGGCACCGCCGGGCGGCTGATCCCCGACGAAGGCGTGGTGGGCTACGCCCAAGTGGTCAACTCCCTCGACGAGGCCGTGATGTGGACCCGCCGGCACATCAAGTACGGCGCCGACTGGATCAAGATCCACGCCACCGGGCTGTTGCCGGGACGCTCCGGCGAGGTCCTGGGATGGAGTCGCGACGAGTTGCGGGCGGTCTGCGACACGGCGCACGAGCTCGACACCTCGGTGATGGCGCACTGTCGCAGCCCCGAGAGCGTGACCGCCTGCGCGGAGGCCGGCGTGGACATGCTGCTGCACGCCTCCTTCATGGACGCCGAGGGACTCGAGGCAGCGATCCACTCCGGCAGCGCCCTCTGCCCCACCTTCACGTTCCTCGCGAACCTGGCGGACTTCGGCTCGACGGTGGGAGCCGGCGCCGGCATGGAGGACATCTTCCGGGGAGAAATCGCCGCCACCGCCAAGATGATGCGCGCCGCCTACGACGCCGGTGTGCCGCTGTTGTGCGGTTCCGAGGCCGGGTTCGCGCTCACCCCCTACGGGCACTGGCACGGCCGGGAGGCGGAGATCCTCGTGAACGAGTTGGGCCTCAGCCCCATGGAAGCCATCGTCTGCGCCACCGCCAACGGTGCCATCGCCATGCGGCTCGAGGGCCGCATCGGCACCATCACCGAAGGCTGCCTGGCCGATGTGCTGGTGCTCGACGGTGATCCGCTGGCCGACATCCGGCTGCTGAACGACCGCAGCCGCATCAGCGAGGTCATCAGCCGGGGCCGGCGGGTGGACCTCAGCGGCCCCTGGCCGGCCCACGGGCCGATCCCCGGCGACAAGGTGCGCAACTGGGCGGAGGAGATCCTCACCTACGAGCGGGCCTACGGCTGAGATCCGACCGCTGTTGAGCGCCCGGTCGGGTGGTTTCGGCGGCCCGGTCCGAGAGGGCGGCTGCTACAGCACGTGCCGCGTGGTCTCGTGGACGGTGCGGATGGCGAAGCTGGACCGCAGCCGCGACACACCGGTGAAGCGCGACAGGTAGCGGTTGAAGATGCGTTCGAAGTCGCGATGGTCCTTGACCGCCAGGTGCAGCAGGTAGTCGGCATCGCCGGCCACCAGGTGGCAGGACATCACCTCGGGGCAGTCCCCCACCTCCGACTCGAAGAGCCGTAGCGACTCCTTGCTCTGGCTGAGCAGCGACACCTCCACGAACACGTCCAGGTCGCGGCCGATGGCCTTGCGGTTCACGATCATCACGTACCCGGCGATGAAGCCGCTGGCCTCCAGGCGTCGCACCCGCCGGTGGCACGCCGAGGTGGACAGGCCGACTCGCGCGGCCAGCTCGGCGTGCGAGACGCGACCGTCGCTCTGCAACTCGTTCAGGATCTGCCGATCCGTGGCATCCAGCGATTCCATGGCGAGTATTGTGCGCTATTGCATCGGATTGCGCAAATCTTGTGCACGACTTGGGAATTCTCCAAATGGGTGACTTGTTACTTCGCCATACAGCGCACTATTCTTGTGATTGACACGACGAGGAGGTGATCATGCACATCGGCGTCCCGAAGGAGATCAAGAACGAGGAACGGCGCGTCGGGCTGACCCCTGACAGCGTGCAAGAGTTGGCGGCCCGGGGTCACGATGTGTTCGTCGAGCACCGTGCGGGTGCGGGCGCCGGATTCAGCGACGAGGACTACGCGGCCCGCGGGGCGACGGTCGTGGCGAGCGCGGACGGCATCTTCGACGTGGCCGAGCTGATCGTGAAGGTGAAGGAGCCGCAGGCCGCCGAACGTGCCCGGCTGCGCTCCCATCACACCCTGTTCACCTACCTGCACCTGGCGGCCGATCCGGAGCAGGCCTCGGAACTCCTGGCGAGCGGCGTGACCGCGATCGCCTACGAGTCGGTAACCGACAGCGCCGGCCGGTTGCCTCTGCTGGCACCCATGTCGCAGGTGGCGGGTCGGATGGCCATCCAGGCCGGCGCCCATTGCCTCGAAGGTGCCGCCGGCGGCCGGGGCGTTCTGCTGGGGGGCGTGCCCGGCGTCGCCGCCGCCCCGGTCGTGGTCCTCGGCGGCGGAGTGGTCGGCAGCAACGCCATCCAGATGGCGCTGGGGCTCGGCGCCGACGTGACGGTGCTGGACAGAGACCCGGTGGTGCTGGGGAAGCTCGCGGCGCGCTTCGGCCCGTCGTTGAGGACCCGCCGCTCCGACGCTGGGGCCCTCGAGAGCGCCGTGGTCGGTGCCGACCTCGTCGTCGGGGCCGTGCTGCTGCGCGGCGCCCGGGCTCCCCGGCTGATAACCCAGCAGATGGTGAAGGAGATGCGGCCGGGTGCGGTGCTGGTGGACGTGGCGATCGACCAGGGCGGTTGCGCGGCGACCTCACATCCCACGACCCACGCCGATCCCACCTTCACCGCCGAAGGGGTCGTTCACTACTGCGTGGCGAACATGCCCGGCGCCGTGCCGCGGACCTCCACCCTGGCGCTCAACAACGCCACCCTCCCGTACGTGCTGCGGATAGCGGATGTAGGTCCGTTGGCGGCCATGCGAGCCGACGCCGGACTGCGCGACGGACTCAACGTGTACGAGGGCCGCATCACCGAACCCGCCGTGGCCAAGTCCCTGGGCCTCCCCTACACCGCCCCGGCGGTCTGCCTGAACTGACTGTACGGCGCCGCGAACAGGCCAGCGGCTCAGCCGCCGCTACAGGTCCGCCCGGCGTTATCAGACATCGGCCGCGAAGCCCAGGCCGCGTTGAAACGCCCGCACGATCTGTGGGTGCCGTTCCTGGAAGTGCCGTGCCACGCTGTCTCGGACATCCTCACCCACCGTGGCGCGCAACATCGGATCGTCCTTCACGTCGGCGAAATAGCCGAGCCCTCGCACGAGCGCGTGGATGGACGAGTGCCGCAGCGAAAGCCCATATCGTCGGGCATAGAGGACGAGGCCCTGCTCGATGCTGATTCCGCCGAGAGTCTCGATGCACATGACGTCGAAGTAGTCGCGCAGGATGTGGCGGTCGGTGATGGCGGCGAGTTTGGCCGCCATGATGTCAGGAACCGAGCCGACGTCGAGACCGGCGACGGGGATCGGCGCCTCGAGTGTGACGGCACCGGCGTTCCACAGAATGTCGAGCCTCACCGAGTCGAGGGTCCCGTGCAGATGCCCCGCAGACTTTCGGGACAGCACGAATTCGCCGACTCGTCCCAGGGAATCCTCCAAGGGGTCCGGGTCGAACCTGTCGGGCGTGAACAGGTCAAGATCCTCGCTCCGACGGTGACGCAACCAGGTTGCGAGCGCCGTTCCCCCCATTAGCACGGTGCCCTCGGGAACCACGGAGACGACCTTCGGCCAGACAGCGATTGTGCTGTCGCTCAGAACCTCGACCAGTTCAGACAGCTTCCGCACACCGCTCGGCCAAAGCGTTACGGACCATCGCCGCGGTCTCCGGCGATGTGGTCTCGTCTGCGGCCACCTGCTCCAGCACGTCGGCGGGCAGCGTCGAGATGACCCATGCCCACGACTCTATGTCGTCGCAGGAGAGCAACTGTTCGGCCACGAACGCCGCGTCGCGCGGCAGCCTGATGACCGAGGGGTCGCCCCACCAGAACTGCTGGTGGAATCTCTGGGGCAGGCGATCCGTCATCGGCTCGGGAGGCACCGTGGGTATCGGAGTGCGCTGCACCTCGGGCGCCGCGGCAAACCACTGCTCGCCCACCCGCAGCCGCCACACGACCTCCCGGCGCACGGGACGGGAATGAACGACCTCCACGTCGCCGCTCACCAGCCCCAGCGCTTCCAACCGTCCGAGGGCCTGACGAACCTCGCCGTCGCCGACCCCGGATGCCACTGCGACCGAGGCGCATCCGGCGAGCCCGAGGGGACGCCGCGCGAGTGCGGCGAGGACCCGCTTCTCGTCCGGCGACAGCACCGGGCGAGGGGGACCGGATTCGCCGGGAGCGGCTGTCGTGACGCCTTCGACCAGCGGTTTTATCACGCTCAGGAGTCTACCCGAGCAGCGTCGACACAGTGCGGGCCACTGCGCGGCCAAGCCCCCAAGTGCTGAGCAATCGGTGGGGGAACCGGTCGGGAGGCCGAGCCCTGCACTCCGGCCTGCGCCGGTACGACGATCAGGGATGTCCACCGGCGCGGGAGGCGCCCAGCACAGCGTTCAGTCCGGCAGCGTGACAACCGTGGCGTTGCCGACATAGGCGTAACGCCCGGGGGTGCAGGTGAGCACGATCACCTGGCAGTTGCGGCCCGCGGCGGCGATGGCGGTGCCCATGCCGACGAGGCGTGACGGGTCGCTCCATCCGAGCGCGTCGTCGATGACGACGGGCGCACCACCGCCGTCGGGACTGACGATGGCCGCGCACGCCAGCCGGGCCAGCACGCCGAGTTGCTCGCGGGCGCCGACGCTCAGCTGCTCGACTTCGAGCGTGACGCCGTCCAGCGTGCGGCGGGTCAGACGGAGATCGTCGTCGAGCTCCACCTCGAAGGTCGGCCCGAAGACGATGCGACCGAACCCGTCGATGCGCTGCTTGAGGGGTGCCAGGTAGCGCCTGCGGCTCTCGGTGCGGCGCGCCTCGAAGGTGTCACAGAGAAGCTTGGCGGCCGCGGCCCGCGCCTCGGTGCGTTCGTAGGTAGCGGAGAGGTGCTCTTCGCGGCGGCGCGCCTCGTCAAGACTCTCGGCAAGCCCCTGCTCGCCGCGTAGCTCGAGGCTGATGCGCAGCTCCTGACGAGCGTGCAGGTTGGCCTGCAGGTCCCTTCCGGCCCGCTCCAGGGTGTCTCGGGCGTTCTCGAGCAGCTCCTCCAACGAGGCGGGATCGGCGGCCGCCAGAGTCTCGGTGGCCTGCTTCAGGTCTTCGGCGGCGGCGTCCAGCGCCTGCTGCGCCGCCAACAGATCGGCTCCGAGCGCCGCGTCGTCGCGTTCGTCGCGGGCGGCGGCGAGGGTTTCGGCCGCGCGAGCTCTTGCGCTGCGGGCGATGTCGATCCTGCCGGCCAGGTTGGCCTCGGCCAGTTCGGCCTCCCGGCGAGCATCGACGGCCCGCCCGGCGAGTGCCTCGCAGCGGTCGCGCTCGGTCGCACGGTCGTCCGCGGCGCGGTCCGCTTCGGCGGCGAGCCGCTTCGCCTCCTCGAAATCGGCGGGAGCGGGCGGGTCACTCGATCTCTCGGCGCTGTAGCGGGCGACGCGCCGGTGGAGCCGCTCCACCTTGTCCGCCAGCGCCTCCACGGTGAGGTCGCGTAGATCCTGCTCGATGACCTTCCGGGCATCGACGACGGCGCGCTCGGCCGCCCGCCGAGCCTCGGCCGCCTGCTGCGCCCCGGCGAGGTCTCCCACTCCGCCCTGCGCGCACAGCCTCCCGAACTCGGCGCGGGCGTCGTCCAGAGCGGCGACGAGACCCCGCGAATCGCCGCCGGCCCGCACGCACACGGCGACGACGTCCGGCACCCGTATCTCCGCCTCGGCTTCAACGGTGGTCGTATGGGCAGCCCCGGCCCGGAGAGCCATCTCGTCGCCGGCGACGTGCACCGTGAGGTCGGCCAGCGCGGTCGTCTCCACCGAGGCGGCTGCGGCAGTGGAAGCGGCCTCGGCGCGCGCCACAGCCATGTGCGCCCGTTCGATGCGTGCGAGGAGTTCGTCGTCCACGACGGCTGACTCGAGGTGGGCCTCGGCGTCGCTCCGGGCACCCTGCGCCGCCACGACCCGCTCGTGGCGCTCACCGAGCTGGGCCAGCTCGATCCTGTTGCGATGGTGATCACGGTCGTCGCCGGCGCGGGTCTTCTCGCTCTCGGCGGCCTGCAGCGCGACTCGGGCGTCCTCGAGGGCAGCGACGGCGCGATCGTTCTCAGTGATCGCTGCGGTCAGCGCCGGAGCGGCGCGAGCGGCCTCGGCCTCGAGGTCCCGCTGTTCGGCGCTGCGGGCCTCCAACTCATCGGACTGCTGCCGCCTCCGCTGCAGCTCGCCGTCCGCTCGCTCGCGGCGATCCTTCGCAGCGCTTTGGACGACGGTGAGTCCATCGATTTCACGCCGGAGTCCTTCGATCCCCGCCCATCGTTCGCTCAGCTCTTGAAGGGCTCGCTCGCTCGAGTCCTGCGTGCTCAGAAGATTCGCCTCGCAGGCGTCCAGCCGGGCCACTTCGACAGCGTCCTTGTCGATGTCCGCCATCTCTGCCGCAAGCCTGTCGACTTCTGCCCGTGCAGCCTCTACGTCACGCGCCGAGTCGACCCGATCCTTCAGCGGACGCCCGGTGGGCGTCCAGTAGCGGTCACGCTCGGCGACGATCCGCTGACCGAGATCGTCCTCGCGGCTCTCGGACAGCTCGCCGCCGGCGGCGCGGTCGAGAGCTCTGCCCAGCGACGGCACGGCGAGGTGTGGCAGGAGGAGTTCGGTGCCCTGCTCAACCCTCAATGCACGCCAGAGTTCGGCATCGAGAGTCTCGTCGAGGATCGCCTCGACCCGGTCGTGAGCGTCGCGCCCGGTGAGATTCCGGGGGAACGGGGCGAGTACCGCCAGGTTCGTCTCCGGACGGCGGAGCCACCGCTTGGAGTACCTGAACCGATACTGGCCCGAGGACATCTCGATCTCCACCTCGGGCCCCGCGTCGCGGTGTACTGGCTCTATGTCGCGGACCTTGCGGGCCTTCGAGTTGTCCGGCATGTCGATCAGCAGATCCAGCGCCTCGGGGATGCAGGTCTTGCCGACCTCGTTGGGCCCTTCGACCACGGTCACGCCGTCGACGGCGAAGGTCACGGTGCTGTCGAGGACGCCGCGGTAGTTCTGCAGCCGCACACGATGGAGCCTCATCGGCGCTGCTCCAGGCTCGCCGCGCCGCTCATCGGGGCCGCCCCATCAACCGAACCACCGGAGCCACGTCGCACCCGGAGAGCACACGGCGGGCCTCATCCGTTGCGCCCCGCCAGGCGGTGCAGCAGAGCGAGAGCGTCTTGGGCGACGACGGCCCGGCCTTCGTCGCTGGCGGCGGCCAGTCCGCGGAGATCATCGAGCGTCTCGGCGGCGAAACCGGACAGTCCGAGGTCGTCGACGTCGGCATCGTCGGGGAGCACGGCCAGATCGCTGCGGCGCTCCCAGGTCTCCAAGGCGGCGAACGGGTCGGTGTGGTCGTCGAGCAGGCTGTCGAGTCGAGCCTTCTGGGCGAGGGAGACCTGGCCGACAAGCGCCAGCTTGAGGATTGTGCGCTCCTTGTCCGCCAAGCCTCCGAGCCAGTGGGCGAGGCGCTCGATGTCCCTGTCGCCGCTCAGTTCCCATTCGCGGCGCACGAACCGCCACACGCCCACGGTTCGGACGTCCACCCCCACCCGACCCTCGGCGGCGTCTAGTTCGACGACTACGACATTGCCGGGGTCGGTCTCGTCGTAGTCGGTGGGCTCGGGAGCGCCCGAGTACCAGATCCGTTCGCTGCGGCCGACTTCGGTCGTGGAGTGACGATCGCCGAGCGCCACATAGTGGATCGAGCCGGCACGCAGCAGGCCCTCGACCCGCTCGAGCCCGATGAGCGCCGGGTTGTCGCGATCCGGGGACATCGAGTCGAGCGCGCCGTGACCGGCGATGATGCGGATCGCCCCGGTGGGTTCGAGCCCCTCGCAGGCACCGGCGACCAAGTCGGTAGTCGGGTGCTTGTTGAACCACGGCGCGGCGACCAGTTCCACGCCGGGCGCCACGTCGACCGGCACCGAGTCCCCCAGCACTACCACGTTGGCGGGCCGGTGCTTGCTGAAGGTGGGCGACCCGTAGACCGAAGCCGCATCCAGCGGGTCGTGGTTGCCGGGCAGCAGGTAGAAGGTCACGTCCGGCGTAGCCGCCATGGCGCCGAGCGCCCGGACGACGACCTGGCGACTCACCTGGTTGGTCTCGAACACATCACCGCAAACCACAACGAAACCGCAACCCTCCTCGGTGGCAAGCGCGCCGATCCGGCGAACCGCGTCAATGCGCGCGCCGCTGAAGCGGGCCTGGGCCTCATCGGCGAGGAAATGCCTCGTCATACCCAGCTGCCAGTCGGCTGTGTGAAGGAACTTCACCATGCCCAGAGCATAGGAAGGGGGTGTGACACTCCCGGCCCGGCCTGCGCGGTGCCAGCCGGACTGCCGTCGTTCCCCGCACAACCCGCGCCCGCGGGCGAGGTCATCCCTGAGCTTGTCGGGCTCGGGCGCCGCGGGTTCGGAACCCGTTACCGCGGGCGAGGTCATCCCGCGCCGTCCGCCGGGTTGCTGTCTGCCAGCACGCCCGAAGGCATATTCCGGGACGTGATGCGGACACCCGATGCGGAATGCGGACAGCTAGTGCATGATGCGGACATTCAATGCGGAATGCGGACAGCGAGTGCAGGTAGCCTGTATGTGTGGCCAGCGACAGTACACAGCACGGCAATCCGTTCTCGCCCGGTTTCGGGAGGTCGCCAGCCGAACTAGTGGGGCGAGACGCCATCCTGGACGAACTGGGCTCGGAAATCGCAGCAGCTCCGAGCGGACACCGGGTGTGCTCAATCCTGATGGGCGTCCGGGGCTCGGGAAAGACCTCGTTGCTGAACGCCGCCGAGGACATGGCCCATGAGGCGGGCTGGATGGTGCTCGCTCTGGACACCACCACGAGCGGACTACCCCGACGAATCGCCAGGGCGGTGGCCGCAACCGAGGAGACTCCCGCCGCCGGGTCCGCCGATCGGAGACCCAGGCGGCGGATCAACAGCCTGCGCCTGCCGCCGGGCATCGCTCTCGGATGGGAGTACGCCGCCGAGCAGACCGACGACGACCCTCGGTACTTGCTAAGCCGCCTGGCCGAGACTGCCGCGGAGCGAGGCGGAGGCCTGCTCGTGACCCTCGACGAGTTGCACTCGGGCGAGCGCGACGAGGTGCGACGGTTCGCCGCTGACTTTCAGCACACAGCCGAACGCGAGGGCCTGCCCATCGGGCTCCTCGGAGCCGCGCTCCCGGAGATCCAATACACCGTCCTAGAGGACAGGAAGCTGACATTCTTCCATCGGGCAACTCTGCTGCCGCTGCAACCTCTGACGGCCGAGCAGTCGTTCCTGTGCCTGCGGGCCACGGCGACAGGCGGCGGGGGCACCTTCGACGCCGACGCCCTGTGCGCAGCGGCCGCCGCTGTCAACGGCTCGCCCTACCACCTGCAACTGCTTGGCCGCTCGGCCTGGGAAGCGGCCGGTGCCCCGAAGGCAACGATCGACCTCGCGGCGTGCCAGCTGGCGGTCGGCATGGCCGGCCAGGAGTTCCGTCGGAGCATCAGCGCACCGGCGTGGCACCAGCTGTCCGACACCGAGCAGGACTACTTGCACACAGTCGCCCGCCTGCACCCGGCGGCCACACGCCGGGCGGTCGCCGGAGAAATCGACGCCGGGACCAAGTTGCTGGCACGCATCGAGCGGCGGTTGACGATCTCGGGCTACCTCCGCATGACCGACGGGGGCACCCTGGAGCTCGCGGAACTGATGCAGCGAGACGACGTGCTCGACTTCGCCGAACACGAGTTGGGGTACCGGCGCCAGGAGGACGGGCCGAGAACCGCGGATGCCAAAGCGGTGCCGGCCGGGCAGGTGTGCGGCGAGTGGATGCCGGTGGCGAAGGCCCGCTGCGCCCTCGGACGCGGCCATAAAGGAGGCCATCGGGCGCGTCGCTGACCTCTGCGGCGAGCGGCCCTGCCGGAGACGACGGAGAGGGGCGGTCGATGACTCGCGACGGTGGTCTTGCCCGATGCCCCGGCTCACGCAGCTGCCGGAGGCGGCGGAGACGGGCGGGCGAGGTCTGGCGGCTGGAGGGGTCGTCGCGGCCCGACGGCCTTGCCCTCCCGGCGGGACCCCGATACGGCTCAGGGCGCACGGTCGGCGCGCGACCGGACTCTCGACGCCCCTTGCCCTCCCGGCGGGTACCCGATACGGCTCAGGGGCTATTCGGGCAGCAGGACGGTGGCGGTGCCGGTGAGGACGGCCTCGGTGCCGTCGCGGGCCAGCCAGACGTCGCAGTCCACGAGCCGGCCGTCGGGGCTCGGGCGCACGCCGGTGACCTTGCCGCCTGCGACTAGGCGGTCCCCGGCGAAGACGTTGCCGCCGAACCGCACTTTCAGTCGCCGGAAGTTGGCCGGACCGCCGGCCCAGTCCGTAAGCATGTCGATCACGTAGCCCATGTTGTTGGGTCCCTGGTTGACCGGGCGGTCCCCCAGGCCCAGCCGGCGCACGTCGTCGGCGTCCCAGTGGATGGTGTTGGGGTCGCCCAGGAGCGCCGCCATGGTCTTCATCTTCTCGGCGCTGACCGACTCGATGACCCGCCGGGGCAGCTCGTCGCCCGCCTGCACGGTGCAACCGGCTGCCGGTGGTGGCGAAGGGATCGCCCCTGCGTCCGTCCCGCTGCCGGCGCTCACAGTTCCCTCGGGAAGATGAACGAGTTCGTACACACGCCGGCCACCTCGCCGTCGGGCGCCACGACCTCCAAGCAGAACGTCAGCAGGTCGAACGTGCCGATGGCGCTGCCCTGCTTGCGCTTCACGTCGGTGATCTCGCCCCGCACTGCGTAGTTCACGCCGGTGCGCAGCGGCAGGCGCACCTCCATGTCGCACTCGCCGAACATGGGACCCTCGTCCGCGCTGCTGTGGGCCAGCGCGAACAGCTCGCCGATGCTCAGACCCATGCCGCCCATGGCCGCGTAGTAGCAGAACATCGGGTGGGCCAGATCGTCGTCGCGCTGCGGCGAGCCGATCACGTCGTTCGTCAGCCAGTTGCGGTAGTGCTCGAGGTCGAACGAGCCGCCGGGCAACTCCGTCCCGACGAGGTCCTGCATCTGCTCGAAGGGGACCACCGCTACGGCCCTCGACCGAAGAACGCACGACCGAGGGAGGGGGCACCGGGGGCCGGCCGGCGGAGCGATTTCGCCAGACGCTCCCGCCGACGGCCACCGCCGCCCCCGACCGGACAACGACGCCAGGACGGATTCCGTCCTGGGCCGGTCTGACGAAGCTCGACTGGATTCCGGCCCCCGCCGGAATGACGAGACTCGGCTGGATACCAGCCCCAGATTGAGTCCGGAACAGGCTCTTCGCCGACATGACAGAGGGAGAGAATCACAACTGGGAAGAGGCTGCTCAGAGTTCGTCGCTGCCGGCGAGGGCGGCGTCGGGGCTGTGGCCGTAGCAGTGCTCCAGCAGCCGGGCCTCGGTGATCTCGTCCCCGACGGCCTCGCCCACGATCTCACCCTCGCGCATGGCAATGACCCGGTGGCAGACCCCCACCAGCTCGCCGAACTCCGAGGAGATGAACACGACCGCCTTGCCCTCGGCGGCCAGCTGCTCCATGAGGCCGTAGACCTCCTCCTTGGCGCCCACGTCGATGCCGTGGGTGGGCTCGTCGAAGATCAGCACCGAGGCGCCCGAGCGCAGCCAGCGGCCCAGCACCAGCTTCTGCTGATTCCCGCCCGACAGCCAGGCGGCCGGCGTGAGGTCCGAGGGGGTCTTGATGTCGAGGTCGCGCACCGCCGCCAGGGAGGCCTCGCGCTCCTTGGGCCCCGACGGCATCGGCAGGCGCCGGGCCATGCGGAACCTGGCGAGGGTTCCCAGGGTGATGTTGCGGCGCACGTTGAAGTCCCTGATGAGTCCCTGGTTGCGCCGGTCCTCCGGCAGCAGCACGATGCCGGAGGCGATGGCGTCGGCGGGCTTGCGGATCGTGACCTCGGCGCCGTGCAGGCGGATTGTGCCGGCGCTGCGGTGATCGGCGCCGAAGACCGCCCGCATCAACTCGGTGCGCCCCGCGCCCATGAGCCCGGCCACACCCAGGATCTCCCCCTCGCGGATGCTGAACGACGCATCGCGGATGCGCCCTGGCACCTCCACGCCTTCGACTTCCAGCACCATCGGGGTGTCGGGCGGACCGCCGATGCCGTGGCTGCGGCGACGCTGCAGCGCCGTCTCGCTGGCGTCCTCGCCGGTGATCTCCTCAATGAGCGTGCGCGCCTCGAACGCCTCGGTGGGCCGGTCATCCACGACGGCGCCGTCGCGCATCACCACTACCCGGTCGGTGATCTCCAGGATCTCCTCGAGGCGGTGCGACACGTACACCACGGCCACGCCGGCTGCCGACAGGTCGCGGATCACGGCGAACAGATGGCTGGTCTCCTCGTCGGTGAGCGACCCTGTGGGCTCGTCCAGAACGACCAGGCGGGCCTGGGTCACCAGGGCGCGGGCGATCATCACCAGCCGCTGCTGCGCCACCGGCAGCGTGCGGATCGCCACTTCCGGGGCGATGCCGCCGCCGAGGCGGGCCAGCACGTCGCGGGACTGCCGGCGCAGCTTGGCGAAGTCCACCAGCACCCCGGCCCGGCGGGGGTATCCGAGCCCCAGTTCCACGTTCTCAGCCACCGACAACTCGGGGACCACCGAGAGTTCCTGGTGGACGAAGGACAGCCCCAGCAACGTGGCGTCGTGCGGGTTGTGGATCTCGATCTCCTCGCCGTCGAGCAGGATCTGCCCCTCGTCGGGGGCGGTGGCACCGGCCAGGATCTTGATGACCGTGCTCTTGCCGGCGCCGTTCTTGCCGACCAGGCCGACAACTTCTCCTAACCGGATGGCGAGGGAGACACGATCGGCGGCGCGCACGCCCGGATAATCCTTGACCAGTCCCCTGACCTCGAGGAAGACCTCGCCGGTCGTCGTGACGGGGGCGGTGGCAGTGGCATTCATGTCGCCGGCCTCCGGTTACTTGCGCCGGAGCATCGTCTGGCTGACCAGCACGCCGAAGACCAGAATCACACCCTTGGCGATGTTGACCCAGGCGTTGGAGATCTGCAACAACAGCAGACCGGTCTCGATGACACGCAGGAACAGCGCTCCCACGATCGTCCCGGGGATGCTGAACTGCCCCGGACGGAACACGGCCGCGCCCACGAACACCGCCGCGTAAGCGTCGAGCAGGAAGGCATCACCCAGGTTCAGCCGGATACCCGAGTTGCCGGCGGTGAGCAGCAGCCCCACCAGGGAGGCCAGCAGGGCCACAATCACGAATCCCTGCGCCCTGATGCGAGCCACGGGAATGCCCGCGAGGCGGGCGGCCTCGGGGTTGCCGCCGATGGCGTACATGTAGCGGCCGATCTCCGTCCGGTCCATGACGATCCACGCAACCGCCACGATGGCGAAGGCGATGTAGACCGGACGACCCAGATTCCAGAACTCCTTGTTGCGGGCCAGGTCGACGAAGAAGGGCTGATCCCCGACCGGGATGTTGATGGAGCGATTGCTCGTCCAGAGTTGCTCGATGCCCTTGAGCCCTATGTATCCGGCCAGGGTGATCACGAACGATGAGGCCCCGAGGTAGGAGATGACATAGCCGTTGAACACGCCGACGGCCGCACCCACCCCGAGCGCAGCCAGGATCGCGACCCACACGGGCTGTTCGAAGTTGACCATGAGGGCCACGGCGGTTGCCCCGGCGAGACCCACCATGCTGCCGAATGACAGGTCGAAGTCGCCCATCGCCAGCACGAACGTGAGGGCCGTCGCCAGTAGCAGCAGCGGCACGAACGACGAGGACAGGAACAGCACGTCCTGCACATGGCTCTGGGTAAGGAAGTTCTCCGGTCTGAGACCCTTGAAGATCAGGACCACGGCCCCGAAGACCACCAGCAGGCCGTAGCGGGCCAAGAAGTCCCGCAGGTTGACCCGGCTCGAGCGACTGTCGGTTGTGGGGATCGCCTCGCTCGCAGGAGCGTTCGAGCGGGCCCCGTCGCTTCCCGTGCCTGTGTCGTCGCTCACGTGCGTCTCCTGAGTCGATCGGCCTCTGCAACCTAGTCGCGGAGCACTAGGTGCCTCACAACGGCGGAGGGGGACGCAGCCAAGCGACCGCGTCCCCCTCCTGCTTGTGTCTTGTGCCCGTCACGGATTCCCGTCACGGGGTTCGGCCGCTGTTAGCCGATGTTGCTGTACGCCGCTGCCCAGCGAGCCTCGAAGAAGTCCACATAGTCTGCCCAGCGCGGATCCGTGGGCGTGGGATACGGGCCGCGGCCCGGGTCACACTCGTCGCCCACGTCCTCGGGCGTCACGATGAACGGGATCGAGAACTGCCAGGCGTTGCCGTCGGCGTCCTCGTAGTAGGGACGCAACTCGTCGGTGAACTGGACGCCCTTGGCGTAGTACGAGGCGATCTGGTCCATGGCCACGTAGCTGCCCCACTCCAGGTTCTCCTCCGAGGAGGCGTCCACGCCGCCTGCAAGCATCTGCTGCTGCGTGGTGCAGTTGGCGTAGAACGTCAGCACCATCGGGCGGTCAGGGGGCGACACCCCGGCGAACCTCTCGGTGATCACCGGGCCGACACCCACCGCGGCCAGGTCGAACGTCAGCCAGAAGGCCAGCGAGTCCGGCGCCTGCAGCAGCCAGTTGGCCGCCAGATCGGCGGCGGTGCCGATCACGTCGGCGAAGTCGACCATCTCCACAGCGCCGATGGTGACGCCGGTGCCCTCGACGGCGGCACGGAGCTGATCCTCACGGTCGGATCCCCACTTGGCGAAACCGGCGCTGGAGATCTGGACCGGGCCGTCCTTGCCGCGGTTCTCCATCATCCACTCGGCCAGCACGCGGCCCAACTCGGAGTCGTTGGGGTTGAAGGACGCCGCGTACAGGTGGTAGAAGCTCTGGGTTCCGCCGGTGTTCACGAAGGGGATGCCCGCTTCGCGTGCCTGGGCGAGACCCTCGACGATCACCTCAACGGTCGTGCCGTCGGTGACGATGGCGTCCACGCCGGAACTGATGAAGCCCGCCAGGCAGGTCTGCATCTGGTCGGGTACGCCCTCGGCGTCGCAGTATTCCCAGTCCCAGCCCAGGTAGTCCACGGCGTCCTTGGCGGTGAACTCGAGACGCTGCGCGGCCTCCGAGGCGCCGAGCACCTGCAGGTAACCGATCGTGAGCTGCGGCAGCTCGGTGGCCGGGCCGGTCGGCCAGGCGATGGCGGTGCCCATCGAAGCCTCCGGAGGCGTCCAGCCCTCGGGCTTGTCCACCAGCGCGGGCGGCGCCATGTCGTCCATGGGCTCCTCGTCGTCCATGGGCTCCTCGGCCGGCGGCGGCGGGGGTGGCGGCTCCGGTGCGGTGGCTGCGGCCTCTGCCTCGGCCTGCGCCGCGGCGGCGGCCTCGCGGGCCGCATCGGCCTCGGCCTGCGCCGATGCCGCCTCGTCACGGGCGGCTGCCGCGGCGTCCTGCGCCTCGGCCAGCGCCGCCTCGGCGGCGGCCACTGCGTCCTGGTTGCCCTCGGCGGTGGCCTGGGCCAGCTCCGCGGCCGCCTGTGCGGCCTCGGCTGCCCTCAGCGCCGCCTCGGCCGCGGCGCCGGCGGCCGACGCGTCGGCGAGTGCGGAATCCGCCTCGCTGTTGGCGGCGGTCGCCTCAGCCAGGGCGGCGTCGGCGGTGTCGGCGGCACCGTCATCGCTGGCACAGGCCGCCGCCAGCAGCGACAGAGCCAAGCCGAGCGACAACAGTCGCCAGAGCGTTCGTTTGCGGTTGGGCATCTCTCCCCTCCTTCGCCCGGATGGGCGATCTTTTCCCTGGATATCAAACGAGAGTTTGGTCGCGACAAACTAGCAGCGCAAACGCGGTGTTCAACCTGCGTTCACCTCCCGTCGCCGGCGGCGCTACCAGCGGCAGGCCTCGGGAATCGCCGGGTGCTCGATCGCCGGGTACTTCTTGTGCAGCGGCTGCACCACCTCCTCGCCGAAGCGCAGGATCTGCTCGGCGGCGGCCTCGAAGCCGGGGCCGGTCACCATGCGGAAGCGCATCGTGAAGTACTGCACGCCGTAGGTCTCGTGATAGTGCTCGAGGCGCTCCCGGCACTGGGCGGGCGTGCCGACGACGATGTGCTCGCGGGCGCTCTCGGCGGTGATCTTCTCGGGGCTGTCGAAAGCCGGGTGGTGCGCCAGGATCCCCTGGGCGCAGTAGAACCGCATCTCCGAGACGTAGTGCGTGCCGAACTCCGCCGCCGCCTGCTCGAAGCTGTCGGCCACCCAGCCGTTGCGCATGAGCACCACGAACGGCTCCTTGCCCAGCGACTCGGCGCGGGCCCGGTAGGCACCCACCTGCGACTCCCAGACCTCGGCGAGGATCGGGAAGTCGTCGCACGTCCAGCTCTCGGCGTAGGTCGCGCATCGCTCGATCGAGGGTGGGAACTGCCCCCCGCCCCAGAACGGGAAGCGCGGCTGCTGGTAGCACTGCGGCGACAGCAGGCCGTCGCGCACCGAGTAGAAGTCGCCGTCGACACTGAAGCGCTCCCCCTTCGACAGCAGGGCCTGCTCGATGATGCGCACGCTCTCGAGGTAGCGCCCCAGCATGCGCTCACGCGGCACCCCGAACTGGTCCCAGTACCCCTCGTGGAACCCCCGGCCCCAGGTCATGAAGAGCCGCCCCCGGGACAGGTTGTCGATGATGGCGCACTGCTCGGCCACGTGCATCGGGTGATAGAGGGTGTTGACCAGGCAGTAGGCGCCGATGCCCACGCGGCGGGTCTCCCGCGCCAGGATCATGAGCAGGTTCAGCGGCGAGCCGAAGTACGACTCGGTACGGCCGTGGCGGTCGGGCACCTGGATCGAGTGGAAGCCGGCGCGCTCGGCCAGCACGCACTCCTCCACCAGCGCGTGCAGAGTTTCGGCGGCGTTGCGCCGGTCGGGGACGGGCTGGTCGTAGCCGCCCGCGTTGGTGTCCACGAGATAGCCGATGCGCATGGGTGACTCCAGCCAGTCGTACTTGAGTTTCTTCGTCTCCGGTCCGGTCGGGGGCCCGGGGTGCCGTTCGCTCCTTCAGCGCGGGCGCAAGGCGTCGCGAATCGGCCCCCCGACCCCCTCCCTCGTCGGTCCGCGATTCATTTCGCTCGGAGCCTCAGGCTGTCAGACCTGGCGCTCGGCGCCTTCCCAGTACGGCTCGCGCAGCTTGCGCTTCAGGATCTTGCCGGTGGGGGCCTTGGGCAGTTCCGCCACGAACTCCACCGAGCGGGGCTTCTGGTAAGAGGCCAGGTTCTGGCGGGCGACGCCGATGATCTCGTCCTCGCCGGCGCTCATTTCGGGCTTCAGCACCACGAACGCCTTCACCGACTCGCCCCAGGTGTCGTCGGGCACGCCGATGACGGCGCACTCCAGCACCGAGGCGTGGCGGGCGATGGCCTCCTCCACCTGCACCGAGTAGATGTTCTCGCCGCCGGAGATGATCATGTCCTTGGCCCGGTCCACGATGAACACGTAGCGCTCGTCGTCCCAGCAGGCGATGTCGCCGGTCCACATCCAGCCGTCGCGGATGGTCTGGTCGGTGAGGTCCGGGCGCCGGAAGTAGCCGAGCATGTTGGCCTCGGAGCGCACCACGATCTCACCCGGCGTCTTGCCGTCGGTCGGCACGTCGCTGCCGTCGGGGTGCACCACCCGCACCGAGGTCACGAAGCCCTCCCGCCCGCAGGAGCGCAGCCGCTCGGGCCGGTGCTCTTCGTGGATCGCCCGCAGGTGGTCCTCCTGGGACAGGAAGCACATCGTGGTGCCCTCGGTCTGGCCGTAGCCCTGGATGAGCGTGCAGGGGAACCGGTCGAGGGCCTCGGTGATGACCCGTGACGGCATGGGGCCGCCGCCGTACTGGATGTTGCGCAGGCTGGAGATGTCGTAGCGGTCGAAGCCCTCGGTCGCCATCATCCAGTTCAGCATCGTGGTGACGCCCAGGAAGGCCGACACCCGCTCGGCCTCGATGAGGTCCATCGCCAGGCGGGCCTCGAAGTTCATCAGCACCAGCGGGCAGCCGTGCGCCAGGTAGTTGACGGCCAGCACCACCGGGATGTGGAACATCTGCCCGGTGAGCATGTAGACGTCGCTGGGCACGATCCGTTCGGCCACCGTCTGGTTCAGCATCCCGAACCAGCAGCTGCGGTGGCTGTGCAGCGCACCCTTGGACTCGCCCGTGGTGCCGCCGGTGTAGAGGATGAACAGCGGGTCGTCGCCGCCGATGGCCCCTGAGCCCGCCGGCTCGTCATCGGAGGCGCTCGCGGTGAGACGCTCGTAGCTGCCGTCCCCGTCGGCGCCGTACTGCAGCCAGTGCTCCACGCTGTCCACCATTCCGGCCAACTCGGTGGCAACCGCGTGGTAGTCCGGCCCGCTGATGTAGGCGCGCGGCTCACCGTTGTCGGCGATCTTCTTCAACTCAGGCGGTGAGAGTCGCCAGTTCATGGGCTGCGCCACCAGCCCCGTGCGGCCGCAGGCGAAGTACACCGCCGCGTACTCCATCGAGTTGCGGCTCAGCACGCCCACACGGTCGCCCCGCTCCAGACCCAGGCCGCGCAGGCCGTTGGCCAGGCGCCTGACGTGGTCGTCGAAGTCGGCCCAGTTCACCCGCTGCCCGGTGGTGGCATCGATGACAGCGGTGCCCCGGGGCGTCTGGCGGGCCCACTTCGCCGGAATCTGGCCGATGTTCATGGCTAGTAGGGCAGGTCGAGGTGCAGGTGGCGGCGTTGGAGCTTCCACGCCCCGTCCACCAGAACCACGGTGTCGGTGTACAGACCGCTGGACAGCACCGTGAGAGCGCCGTTCTCCACCGAGATGAGGATCAGGTTCGAGACGGCGGTCACTGACGTGTCGGTCTCGTCGGTGAAGTAGACGTTGGTGATGCAGTGACGCCGCTGGTCGGTCTGGGTCTCGTGGGCGCCCTCGAACAATGCCCTGATGTTCTCCCTGCCCGCGAACACCATGGGCTCGTTGCCGGCGATCACGAGTTCGAAGACGCTGTCCTCCAGGAACAGGTCCATGATGAACTCCAGGTCGCCGGTGTCGTACGCCGTCCCGGCCCGGTTCAGCAGGCCGGTGATCGCAAGTGTGTCAGCCATGGGGATGCTCCTTCGGTTTGGGTTCGTTGATCTGTCGGCGGTTCTGTCCGGGCAGCGGTTCTGTCCGGTCGGGGGCCCTGTCCGGTCGGGGGCGGCGGTGGCCGTTCGCTCCTTCGCGCGGGCGCAAGGCGTCGCGAATCGGCCCCCGGCGCCCCCTCCCTCGGTTGTTGCTTTCGGATCGGGCGTGGTTGGTCTCCAATAGGCGTCGCGAATCGGCCCGCTGCGCCCCTCCCTCGGTTGTTGGTTCGGTTACGTCGGTACCTCGGACCCTGCAGGGTCGGGCTGCTACTCGAGGCCGATCTGGTCGACGGTGCCTCGCCAGGCCAGGGAGCCGCCGTCGATGAGAATGTAGGCGCCGTTGATGAACGATGCCTGCGGGCTGGCCAGGAAGCAGACCAGCTCGCCGACCTCGGAGGGGAGGCCCAGGCGCGGGATCAGGCTGGTGTTGACGAGCGCCTTCTCGAAGGCCTCCGGGTCCTCGGCCTGCTGCACGAAGCGGGTCACCATCTCGGTGGCGATGGCGGTGGGGCCGTAGCAGTTGACCCTGATGCCGTAGGGCGCCAGATCCACGGCCAGGTTCTGGGTCTGCAGCCGGATGCCGCCCTTGGAGGTGCCGTAGGCGGAGTTGCGGGGGTAGGCGGACTGCGACCCGGTGGAGGCGGCGTTGATGATCGAGGCGTAGTCGCTCTCCTTGAGGTAGGGCACCGCGGCTTTGGCGCACACCCACGGGGCGATGGCGTTGACCTCCACGACCCAGCGGAACACTTCCACGGGCATGGTCTCCAGGGACGTGTCCTCCCCGGCCCGGGCGGTCTCGTGCACACCGGCGTTGTTGTGCAGCACGTCTATGCCGCCGAAGCGCTCGGCGGCGGCGGCCATGAGCGCCTCGACCTGCTCGGCGTCGGTGACGTCGCAGGTGAAGAAGTCCGCCTCGCCTCCGGCGGCGCGGATGTCGGCGGCGACCCGCTCGCCGGCCTCGGCGGAGGAGGCCAGGTCGCTGACCATGACGGCCGCACCCTTGGAGGCAGCCACCCGAGCGGTGGCGGCACCGATGCCGGCGGCCGATCCCGTGATCACGAAACGCATTCCCTCTATACCCATTTCAGTCCCTTCGTTGTTGTTGCCGGACTCGGAGACGATCCGGACTGGCGGCCTGTTGTGCCTGCTCATGGACACCCGACGGCCCGCGGTCGTGGCCGAACGATACCAAACGAGCGGTTGACAGTCATACGTCATTGGTACAGTCCTACCGTGTGGAGAGCGGCGTCGGGACGATGAGCACCGGAGGCGATCCGGCGGTGTTCGCCCGCGAGGGGCCCGGTCACGATCCGCGGCCCGACGCCACCGCCGAGGGACTGCGCGGCGGGCGCTGCGCATCGTGCCGGTATCCCATGCTCTACCTGCCGCCGCTTTGCCCCTCCTGCGGCGGTTCGCCGGTGCAACCTGCCTGCTTCGGCCCGGGCGGAACGGTCTGGAGTTCGACCGTCCTGCGCATTCGCGTTGCGGACCTGCCCCCGCCGGCGGTTCTGGCCTACGTGGACTTCGACGAGGGCCCCCGCTCGCTCGTGCACGTCGACAGCCCTGCCGACGAGCCGCTCCGGCCGGGTACGCGGGTCAACCTGCTCGGCCGCGACGACCGCGGCGACCCCCTGGTGACCCCGGCCGACCTCGACGCCCGCGCCGGCAGGGGTGGGACCTCGGGCAACCGCCCCCCGCCGCCACAGCCGGTCGCTGCCGCGACCCCCGACCGGACGGACCGACACGCGAGGGAGAGGGCACCGGGTGCCGACTCGCGACGCCTTACGTCCGCGCCGAAGGAACGAGCAGCCACCGCCGCCCCCGACCGACCCGCACCTGTGTCCGTCCGGGGGGTCGGCACCAGCCGCTTCGCCCGCCAGCCGGAGACCCCGCCGAGGCACCTCGCCTGGCAGGCTGTCACCGAGGCGCTCGCCGATGCCGGCATCACACCCGCGGCTGTCGAGGCCGTCTACGCGGGCACCGTTTTCGGTGACCCCGGCGTCACCACGCGGACTCTGCAGCACCTGGGGATCACCGGCGTGCCGGTCGTGACGGTGGAGAACGCCTGCGCCAGCGGCACGACGGCGTTTCACGAGGCCCAGGCGGCGGTCGCCGAGGGGCGATACGAGACGGTGCTGGCGTTCGGGATCGAGACTATGACCGCTGTCTTCGACGGGCCCATCGAGCCACTGGCCTCGGACCCCGAGGGCGCCCAGGGCTTCGCCATGCCCAGCCTCTACGGCATGGCGGCGCGCCGCTACCAGCACTGCTACGGCGTCACCCCCGAGCAGATGGCGCTGGTTGCGGTGAAGAACCGGCGCCACGCGCTGGGCAACCCTCGCGCCCAGCACGCCGGCAAGTTCACCGTCGAGCAGATCCTGGACTCGCGGCCGATCTCGGACCCGTTGACGCTGCTGCAGTGCTGCGACATCAGCGACGCCGCCGCCGCGGCGGTGCTCGGCCCGGCGCGCACGGCCGGCAGCGGCTCGGACGTGCCGGTGCGGGCCTCGGCGCTGGCCTCGGGCCAGGCCTGGGACCACACCAGCGACCTGGTCTGGGGCTGGCAACTCGTGTCCGAGGTGGCCACGGCCGCCTTCGAGAACGCGGGCATCGGGCCCGAGGACATCGACGTGCTCGAGGTCCACGACGCCTTCACGATCGGCGAGATCGTCACGACAGAGGCGCTGGGCCTGTGCGAGTTGGGCGGTGGCGGGGCGCTCGTGTCCTCCGGCCGCACCAGCCTCGGCGGCGCCCATCCCGTCAACCCGTCCGGCGGCCTGCTGGCCAGGGGGCACCCCCTCGGCGCCACGGGGCTGGGACAGATCGCCGAGATCGTCTGGCAGTTGCGCGGCGACGCCGAGGGTCGCCAGGTGGACGGCGCCCGCATCGGCGTGGTGGAGACGATGGGCGGCGGCACCGCCGGCATCGACGGCAACGCCTGCGTGGTGGCGGTGCTGGAGGCGCCCGGAGGCCGGCGGTGAGCAGCGTCATTGGCGCGGGCGGCGTGGACCTGCTCACACCCGAGCGGGTCACCGACCCCTACCCGATCTTCGCCGAGCTGCGGCACCGGCAACCGGTGTTCTTCAACGAGCACTACCGGGCCTGGTTCATCCACCGCCACGACGATCTGCTGACGGCGCTGAAGGACACCCGATTCTCCTCCGACCGCATCCGGCCGGTCTTCGAGCACAAGCTCACCGAGGCGCAGCGCCAAGAGCGCGCCCCCACCTACCGGATCCTCGGCGAGTGGATGGTGTTCCGCGACCCGCCCGATCACACGCGGCTGCGCAAGCTCGTCAGCCGGGCCTTCACCCCCCGGGCGATCTCGCTGTGGCGTCCCCGCATCATCGAGGTGGTCGACAGCCTCATCGACGAGTTGGCCCCGCGCGGCCACATGGACGTGATTGCCGACTTCGCCCACCCGCTGCCGGCGGTGGTGATCGCCGAGATGATGGGGGTGCCCCCCGGGGACCGCGACCTGTTCAAGGACTGGTCCGACGACCTGATGGTGCTGGTGTTCGGGGCGCGGGGCGTCGAGGGGCGTCGCGAGCGCGCCCAGAACGGCCTGCTGGAACTGTCGGAGTACCTCGGCGGCCTGGTTCGGCGGTTCCGGAGCGCGCCGGAGGAGAACCTCATTCACACCCTCATCCGCGCCCAGGAGGGCGACGACACGCTCACCGACGACGAGATCGTGGGCACCTGCATCCTGCTGCTGTTCGGCGGGCACGAGACCACCACCAACCTCATCGGCAACGGGCTGGGTGCCCTGCTGAGGCACCCCGACCAGCTCGAGCGCCTGCGGGCTCACGACGGCGGCGACTACCTGCGGGCGGCCACCGAGGAGATCCTGCGCTTCGACGGGCCGTCGAAGATGCAGGTCCGCATGGCCGCCACCGACATCGAGGTCGGCGACCACGTGATCCGCCGGCACGACATGGTCTACCTGGTGCAGGCCGCCGCCAACCGCGACCCGGAGGTCTTCGCCGAGCCCGACCGCTTCGACCTGGAGCGCAACCCCACCGAGCACGTGGGCTTCGGTTTCGGTTTGCACTACTGCCTCGGTGCCGCGGTGGCCCGCCTGGAAGGGTCGATCGCCCTCGACGCGCTCGCCCGGCGGCTGCCCGACCTGCGCCCCGGCCCCGAGCCCCCCGAGTGGCACCCCACCCTCATCAGCCGGGGCATGTCCTCGTTCTGCGTGTCCTACACCCCCAGCGAGGGGGCGGCGGCGTGAGCACATCGGCCAGCGACTCCGCTGTGACTTCCCTGGCCGGCAAGCGGGCCGCCGTCACCGGCGCCAGCGGCGACATCGGGGGGGCCATCGCCTCCGCGCTCGCCGCCGCCGGGGCCGACGTGGCACTGCTGGCGCGCCGGCGGGAACGTCTGGAGACCCTCGCCGGCGAGATCCGGGCGACGGGGCGCCGAGCCGCGGTCGTGCCCGTCGACGTGACCGACGGCGAGGCCCTGGCCGCCGCCGCCGCTGCCGCCGCCGAGGAGTTGGGACCCATCGACATCCTCGTGAACAACGCCGGCGGGGCCCGCTTCCTGGCCCCGGCACTGGAAGTCGCCGAGGCCGGCTGGACAAGGACGGTGGCGCTCAACCTCACAGCGCCGTTCCTGTGCGCCCAGGCATTCGGTGGCCCGATGGTCGAACGGGGCGGTGGCTCGATCGTGAACGTGGGCTCCGTGGCCGGCTTGCGCCACCTCGCCGGCATGTCGGCCTACAGCTCGGCCAAGGGGGGACTCTTCGCCCAGACCCGCGCCCTGGCCCGCGAGTGGGCCCCCCGCGGCGTGCGGGTCAACGCCGTCGCCCCCGGCTACGTTGCCACCTCCGGCTGGGACGCCTTCGACCGCGGAGAGGTCACTGCGGCCTCGGCGCTCAGCATCCCGCTGGGCCGCTGGGCCACGCCCGCCGAGGTGGCCGGCCCCGTCGCCTTCCTGGCCTCCGACGCCGCTTCCTACATAACCGGCGCCACCCTCATCATCGACGGCGGGATGCTGGCATGACGGCACCGATCCAGACCCTGCAAGGACGGACCAACAATCGAGGGAGGGGGGCGGGGGGCCGAACTGCGACGCCTTGCGCCCGCGCGAAGGAGCAGAGCGGCACCGCGGACCCCGCCCGGACCGCAGCAAACCGACCAGGGCAGGGGCCGGGGGGCCGAACTGCGACGCCTTGCGCCCGCGCGAAGGAGCAGAGCGGCACCGCGGACCCCGCCCGGACCGCAGACAAAGTCCGATCGAACCCCTGAGACCACAAGGAGAGGCAACGTGACCAGCGACCTGGAGCGCCGAATCGCCCGCATCGAGGCCCGCGAGGCGATCCGCGAACTGGTCTTCGACTACTCGGTGGCCGTTGACGACCGGGACTACGACCGCATCGGCGAGATCTTCTGCGATGACGCCACGTTCGCCCACGCCGACGGCCGCGACTCCACCGAGGGCCGCGACGCCATCGTGGACTTCTACCGGTACCGCACCGGCCTGATGGGGCCCACCTACCACTATCCCCACAGCCACCGGATCGACTTCGACGACGACGACCACGCCACGGGGACGGTGCTCGCCCACGCCGAGCTGGCGCTGGAAGGAACCACCTACCAGGTGGGACTCCGCTACGCCGACACCTACCGGCGCCAGGACGGCACCTGGCTCTTCGGCTCGCGCACGGTCTGCTTCCTGTACTTCATGCCGCTGAGCGAACTGGTGGACGGGGGCCTCGGCGCCCCGGATCGCAAGCGCTACCCCGACGTCGGCCCCGTGGCCGCCGACCTGCCCGAGACGCTGGCAACCTGGCGTGCCGCCAAGGGTTCCCGCTGAGCACCATCGAGTCGCCGCCCCCCCCCTCCAGCTCCTTTCACTATGACTGACACATGGCGAGTGACGTCACTTGAGCATGTCGAGCACACTCTCAGCAATGGCTTGACCCAGCAGCGGCGGCACGGCATTACCAATCTGCTTCGCGATCTGAGTCCGTGTCCCAGAGAATGAGAAGTCGTCGTCGAACGACTGAAGCCTTGCCCCCTCGCGCAGGGTGAGCGCCCGGTCCTGGAAGGGATGAATGCACTTGTTGGAAGCGGGATGTACGAAGTTGACCGTCAGGGTAACAGCTGGCTCGTCGGGATCCAATCGCGAATAGCACGAGGAGAATCCCGACGAGATCAGGTGTTGCGGCACAGAGCTGATGTTCGAGCCAGCGTGTCGGATGATCTCTAGCATCCGCTTGGTGTGATCGGTTGCTACATGTAACTCAAGACGCGGGGCGCGTCGGCGGCGGGCTGCTTGATAGTCGTTCTGCGGTAGAAGTTCATACTCGTCGGCCGTCTGGCCGGCGCCCACCGGGGGGAGGTCCCCAATCCCTTCCATGACGGTGAGCGCCTCTGGCAACTTGGGCTCGTCACACGCGAACAGGCCGAGTTGCTCGGTCGGCGTCGAAGGTTCGAGTCGTCGTGTCCGATCACGGATCCCGATCGTCCTGAATTCGCCGGTGTGGGTAGGGGAGGGAAACCGAGCGCGAACTCCGTGCTGCCCGCCGATCATCACGAGGCGCTCCCTCTTCTGAGGAACGCCGAAGTGGGCGGCATTGACTATCCGCCAATCCGATGTATAGCCGAGCCCGCCGAAGCACTGCTGTATCTGTTCGATGGTGGCCCCCCGGTTGTGGGTCGCCAGACCCACGACGTTCTCCATCACGAACACCCGGGGCCTGAAATAGTTGACGTAGCCGGCGAATTCCTCGAAGAGCGAGTTGCGCGGGTCGTCCTCCGACGCAGACCGAAACGGCCGGATCGAGGAGAAGCCCTGGCACGGCGGCCCGCCTACGATGACATCGACCTCGCCGCGCCCCAACCCGGTGCGGCGGGAGACCTCCCCGAGCCGCACGTCGCGCACATCGGCCGCCAACGCGACGGCCTGCGAGTGATTGAGCCGGAAGGTCTCCACCGCAACCGGTAGCACGTCGATGCCGAACACGACGCCGAATGCGCCGGCGTTCTCGAACCCCTTCGAGAACCCGCCGGTTCCACAGAACAAGTCCATCACCTTCATGCGCGCCATCCGAGGCCACCTCCCTTCTGTAGGGGCGTATTGCCGGGGGAGACTATAGTCTCTGACTTGGGTCCTGCGCAAGCACCTACGATCCTATGTCGTGGGTGAGACAGCACCCGGGGATCCTGCAGACGAGGCAGCGAGAACCCTCGCCCGCGCCGTGGGCGCAGTCGTCGCTCGTCTCCGACGCGAACGCGGGTGGTCGCTTGAAGACCTAGCGGACGAAGCGGGCAGGCACCGTACCTACGTGGGACTGATTGAGAGGGGCGAACGGCACCTGAGCGTCGCAACAGCCTTTCGCATCTCACAAGCTCTCGGACTCTCCCTCTCAGAACTCATCGACCTCGCTGCGGCACAGGCGTCAGGCACCGTCGACCCGGTCCGCTTTCCCAGAAGGATCCCACCACCGAATGCCGCCCGTGGAGCCGAAGCGGTCAAGGCGAGCACCGGACTAACCGAGAGGTGGGTTCCCTCCGCCGTCGAAGCGACCTACGAGACGCTAGATCGTATTGACGAGCAACTCGTCAATACCGGCTCAGAGCCTCTTGCCAAGGTCGTCGAACTAGCGAATCTATCAGCGATCGTCGGCAACCTTATGCGATCAGCTCTGCAAGGACACTCTGACGGCGCCTATCGGAGCAACGCGCCTCACACCTTTCCAGATCTCGTTTCCGAGTCTGACCGGTTTCAAGACCTTGAAATCAAGATCGCCCTCGAAGGGAACATGCCCAAGGGTCATCTGCCAAAGCCAGGAGCGCACCTCATCTGCCGTTACGTGCTCGCCGAACGTGACGCCACCTACTCCCGCGGAGACCGAGGCCATGTTGTGTGGATTTGGGAGGCTAGACTCGGAGAGTTGTCCAGACACGACTTCAACACATCCAACACTCCTAGCGACTCAGGCAAGACGGCAGTTGTAAAGGCTGACTCCCTCTACCGGCTCACTTGCGTCTATTACGACGAGCGTTTCCTTCCCCTAGCCAAACCTCGTTCAGGACACTAGTTGAAGCGGAGATCAGAATGAGCGATGTTCAGGTTGCACTTGAGCAGCGTGAAGTTCGACAAGCATTTGAGAGCGTCGGAGATGGCCCGTGGACGACTCTCTATGAGTCCTGGGAGGGAAGGGACGGGTTCAGGCTGCTAGTGGTAGTGCTCGCTCCGAAGAAGCGGAGATCCGATATCCTCTTGGACCACGTTCATCTCCCACCTCTTGACTTTGGCGCTCCAGGCTTCGTGGAGTCGTACAGGAGCGGCCGCAAACAACGGAAGTACCTGAGATTCGGCGGCGACGAGGGATATGAGCCCCTCGTGATCCTTCAAGACCACTACCCCGTGCGTCCTCGTATGCTGCCGCAGCTTAGCGAAGAGTTCCGGCTCTACCACAACCTGTGGGCCAGCTAGGAGGGAACGGAGTGCATCAAGGTCAACTCCGATGGCTCTGAAGAGATCGCCGCTAAGATTACTCCGGACTCCGCAAAGGTCCGGACGAAGTTCGTCCGGCAGTTTCAGGCAGGCAGACAACTGGATCAGTGCTGAGGCTTAGCTCAATGACTTAGAGGGTGCGCGGATAGGCTCTGAACAGGGGATTTGCTATTCGTCTGGCGAACCTGTTTGTGCTGGTGGCGAGCGGCGAAGCATGCCGGATCGGTGTCTCTGGGGCGGTGCTGATCACCTATCCGCGCACGCTCTTACGTCGATGACCCCAGAGAAGTAGCCCAAATCGGTGAGATAGCCCCTCGCCTGGGCCGGAGCGACATGAGTCTCAGCATCTACGTGTCGACGGAGGCTCGGGGCAGCAAGATGCCTTCTTCAAGCCTGTACGGCAGGAAGGTGCTGAAGGCTCCCCCTCGGACCAAGGCTGGCATCTGGCCCTTCGATAAGCAAGAGAAGAGAATCTACCACGAGTTCATCATCGCCGAGAATTCTGACGGCGAGCCTGTTGAGCACACCTGTAACCCCGATCACCTTGCCAACAACTTCGGGGCAAACCCGGACGCGCCCCACTACCTGACGCCCGTCTATTTTCGCCGTGAGGTTCTTCAGCGCTATTACGAGTTCCCCGAGAAGTTCTCGATCGAAGCAAGCTACCTGTCCTGCGGCGGCCTCTGGGGCCTATCCATCGACAACGACCACCCCGACCATGTGATGGTCTTTCTGGGTGACCTCGGACGAGATCTTCCCGAGTCGGAACGACCCTACTGGCGAACCTTCAACATAGCACCAATCGGCAGACCGAGCCGAACGGCGATCAGGCGGTCGCTCTTCGCTCTACCCACCGCTCCAGAAGCTCCCGACCTGAGATTCAAGTCGGCATATCGACTGTTCAAAACGGAATGGCAAAACAGTTTAGCTGGCCACTATTTCAAGAGCCCAAGCCCGACGACGCCCACGTTATTCAGCGGCTTCGCATCCCGCTCAACAGTAGTCAACCGGAATTCGAAGACCAAATCGTCAGCTTGACCAAGCTCATGGTCGATGCCCTGAACGAAAGGGAGATTCAGAAGCTGCTTCCCGACCGACAGCCGAACGAGAAGGGCATCAGCAAGCTGGAACGATGGATGCGCCAAGAGCAGTATCCTTTCGTTGAGCGCGACATTGCGTTCCTGAGACGACTTCAACGTCTCCGCAGCAAGCTCGCAGCGCACCGCAAGGGTGCCGACTACACCCAGGTACTTGCGGACGAGGATGTCAATGCCGACCCCATCCAAGAAGTCGCCAACATGCTCTGCGACGCTGAACGCCTGCTGTATAGCCTGGCCTCTCACGCTAAAATTGACCTGAAAAAATACTGAAGACCCGGCTGACCCCCACAGCAGACACATCTGGATCGGCGCTGAACCGCCAGTCAGCGGTTCCATATGGCTGTAGTCTGAGCGGCCCGAGTGCCGGGCCGCCTGCAGGCCCGGGGCCGCGACACGTCGCAGACAGGAACACCCACTATGAGCAGCTCCGCAGACGAGACCTCCTCCAACGTGACCGGCGACATCGTCACCGCCTGCCGGGCGCTCGCCGCCAACGGCTGTGACACCGGCATCGGTGGCCATGTGAGCGTCCGCGCCCCCGGCGAGGAGGCGCTGTGGATCAACGCCTTCGACCGGACGCTGGGCGAGGTGGGCCGTGACGACGTCATGAAGCTCGACTACGAGGGCAACCTGCTGGCGGGCAACCGCTTCGTGAGCCCCGGCTGGGAGTTCCACGCCGGGATCTACGGCCAGCGCCCCGACGTGAACTCCATCGTGCACACGCACTCGTTCTGGGTCTGCGCCCTGGCCTCGATGGCGCGACCGCTGAAGATGCGCCACAACCTCTGCACGCTCTTCTACCAGGACCAGGTCATGAGCCCCGACGATCATTTCGACTCCATCGGACCGGTGATCGGCGACTGCTCGACGGTGCTCATCCCGTGGCACGGGGGAATCACCGTCGGGCGCAGCCTGCCCCGTGCGGCGGCCCTGCACGTCACCCTCGACCAGATGGCCCGGTTGGACGTCACGCTGGAGCCGACCGGGGCCCCCGAGCTCCCCGAGGAGGCTCGGCTGCCGATGCGCAAGCTCATCGACGAGGTGGCCGGCTACCTGGAGCAGACCTGGGACCTGATGGTCCGTCAAGCGGCCGACTACCGCCACCGCGGAGTCTGAGCGACACCAGGCGCTCGCACCGGATCCCGACCCCACCCGAGGAGGCCCGAGCCATGACAGCCGTCGCCGCAGCCGGACCGGACATCCTGTCGCCGGAATCCGACGCGGACCCGTACCCGTTCTACGCCGGGATGCGGGAGCGCTACCCGCTGTACCGCCGCGATTTCCTGCTCGGCTGAAGACCCACCCGGAGTAGCGTGCAGGGCACAAGCGACTCGGGCGAGGTGAACAGCGAGGCCCGGCGCGCCGCCGAGCGTCTCTCCCGCGTGAAGCCGCTGTGGAGCCTGGCCGAGAAGGTGGCGCCGGCCCACACCGCCCTCGTCGTGGTCGACGTGCAGAACGACTTCTGCTCGCCCGAGGGGATGATGAGCGCCGAGGGGCTCGACGTCAGTTCGGCGGTGACCACGGCGCAGCGGCTGGAGGGCTTCATCGCCTCGGCCCGGCGGGCCGGCGTGCTGGTGGTGTTCGTGCGCAGCGTCCTCTCCAGCGACGACAACCGCTACCTCAGCGACGTGATCCTGGAGCAGGCCACCCGGCGCCGCGCCGGCAGCTACACGCTGCGGCCGGTCTGCATGGACGGGTCCTTCGGCGGCGACTACTACGGCAACGTGCGGCCCGCTCCCGGTGACCCCGTCGTCACCAAGCACCGCTACAGCGCTTTCCTGCGCACCGACCTGGAGACGATCCTGCGCACCGCCGGCATCCGCACGGTCGTGCTGGCCGGGGTGGCCACCAACGTGTGCGTCGAGACCACCGCACGCGACGCCTTCATGCGCGACCTCTACGTGGTGCTCGCCTCCGACGGCAGCGCCGCCTACAGCGACGCCGAGCACGAGGCCACCCTCACCACCATCGACCGCTTCTTCGGCCAGATCGCCTCCATAGCCGAGCTCACCGCCGCCTGGAACCGGTAGCGACAGCCTGGATTCCGGCCTTCGCCGGAATGACGAGTCAGCGAGGGTGGCGACACCGGGGGGCGGCGCCGGATCGATTTCGCCAGACGACCCGCCGACGGCCACCGGCGGCTCCGCCCGGACAACCGCAGGACGGCGAGGGAGAGCGGCCGGGGGCCGATTCGCGACGCCTTGCGCCCGCGCGGAATGAGCGAACAGCACCCAGGCGGCCCCGACCGGACAACCGCGAATCCGCGAGGTTGGGAACCGTTCTTATTGTTGAGTCTTTTGGTCGGGAATCCGGTAGCCTGCTCCGGTCGGCCGACGGCCGGCGCAGAATTCGCACCGGAGAACCGGAGGATCACTCATGTCCGAGACAGCAACGATGCTCGAAGCCAACGCCGCCTACGTCGACGGCTTCAGCGAGGGCAACAAGCCCATGCCCCCCGCCCGCGGCGTGGCCGCGGTGGTCTGCATGGACGCCCGCATCCACCCGTCGGAGATGCTGGGCCTGACCCTCGGCGACGCGCACGTGATCCGCAACGCCGGCGGGCGGGTTTCCGATGACGCCATCCGCTCGCTCATCATCTCCTCGACCCTGCTGGGCACCAAAGAGTTCATCGTCGTGCACCACACCGACTGCGGGATGCTCACGTTCTCCAACGACGACCTGCGGGGCATCCTGGCCGAGCGGCGCGGCAGCGACGCCGGCGACATCGACTTCCTGCCCTTCGGCAACCTCGAGCAGAGCGTCCGCGATGACATCGCGACCATCCGGGCCAGCGCTCACCTCGACCAGTCGATCCCCGTGCGGGGGTTCATCTACGACGTGGACACCGGCGCACTCCACGAGGTGAACTGACACTCGACGGCGCCGCCGACCCACACCCCCAGTGTTTCGAGCGGCGGGGCGGATGCGACTACCTTTGCCTCGTGGCTTCGCAGCGGTGGGACCCGGCCGTCGACCCGGTGCTCTGCGACCCGTTCCGCGAGCCGGACAGACACTGGGCGCTGGACGACCTGGGTCGGGCCAGGCGCGACGCGGCTCCTCGGCGCGGCCGGCGGGCACCGCTGCGCATCACCGTGCCGTCCGACGCCAGGGCGTCGAAGCAGCTGGCCCTGGCGCTCGCGGACCGGGGGGAGAACACCTCCATCAAGCAGACGCGCGAGGCGGTCGGCGCTTGGCGAGCCGACGGCTACCCGCGTGTCACCGCCACCACACGGCGGCTGCTGCAGCACTGGGCCGACGACGAGGCCATGCGGCTGCGACCGTTCTTCGCCCAGCGAGAGGCCGTCGAGACGTTCATCTGGCTGCGCGAGGCGGCCACGCGTGCCACGCCGCAGCGGCGGGAGCTGGAGGTGGCAGCCCGGGCGCACAACGACCGGATCGTGCGCCTCTGCGCCAAAATGGCCACGGGGACAGGCAAGACGGCGGTCATGGCCATGGTGATCTGCTGGCAGACGCTCAACGCGGCGCACTCCCGGCGCTCCCGCAACGTGCTGCACACCGACCGGTTCGCGGTGTTCGCGCCCGGCCACACCGTACGGCGCCGGCTGCAGGTGTTGTCGCCGTCGCAGCCGGGGAACGTCTACGACGAGATGGGCCTCGTGCCCGCCGACCTGCGCCGGCGGCTGAACCGGGCGCGGGTGCGGGTGGTGAACTACCAGGCCTTCGTACAGCGCGACCTCATCGACGACGCCAACGCCCGCAAGCTGCTCGGCAGAGGCCGGGGGCACGACGTCGAGTCGTGGCCGGCGGCGGTGCGCCGAGTGCTGGGCGACCTGCTCGACTCCCCCTCGGGCCCGACCGGGCCGGGAATCTGCGTCATCAACGACGAGGCGCACCATTGCTACATCCCCAAGGAGCGCCTGAAGTCCGACAGCCTGCAGCGCGCCGAGGACAGCCGGGCGTCGGTGTGGTTCAATGCCATCCGGGCACTGCGCGACATGGGGGCTCTGGGCCACGACGACCCCCACTACGGGCAGGCTCATCCGGTGCTGGACTTCTCGGCCACGCCGCTGTGGATCGACACCGCGTCGAGTTCGGAGCCCGAACAGTTCGAGTGGGTGTCGTCGGACTTCGGGCTGATGGACGCCATCGAGTCGGGCCTGGTGAAGGTGCCCCGAGTGCCCATCGACGACGACTCCAACCGCGACGAGACCGCCTGGCGCAGGCTGTACCACCACACCAGTCCGAAGAGCCTCAAGGACTGGCTGGAGAACCCCGAGAACACCGGCCTGCCCGCCGAGTTGGGCGGGGCGGTGAGCGCCATGGTGAACGACTGGCGCGCCAAGCTGGAGGCCTGGCAGCCCGAGCGGCTCGAGACCGGCGCGGCCATTGACGCCGCCGCAGGCAGGCAGGCAGGCAGGCAGGCAGGCAGGCAGGCAGGCAGGCAGGCAGGCAG
>JAPOVS010000018.1:0-3637 GCA_026708055.1 bacterium
CGGCCCGCCGGGCCTCGGGGTCGAAGCCGGTCGTGGGCTCGTCCAGGAACAGCAGGTCGGGGTCGCCGATGAGCCCCAGCGCCATGTCGACGCGCCGCTGCTGGCCGCCCGAAAGGGTCTTCAGGCGGGCGTTCTGCTTGCCAGCTAGCCCCACGAGCTCGATCACCTCGTCGCGGTCCCGGGGATGCCGGTAGGCCGCTCCGAAGGTGTCCAGCGCCTCGGCCACGGTCACCTCCGAAGTGTCGATAGTGGCCTCCTGCAGGACGATCCCGGTGCGGTCCCGGAACTCTCTGCCGGCCACCGCGGGGTCGAAGCCCAGCACCGACACGTCGCCCGAGTCAGCGCGGCGGTGTCCCTCCAGGATCTCCACGGTTGTGGACTTGCCGGCACCGTTCGGACCCAGCAGGGCGAACACCTCGCCCGCCGCCACCTCGAAGGAGATGCCGCGCACTGCCCGCACGGGGCCGTAACTCTTGGTCAATCCCCGCACGGCGACGGCGGGCGTGCGGGTGGAGGAGTCGCTCACGCCGCTAGCGCCGCTTGCGGGCGGCGGTGCGGGCCTCGGCCTGCTCCTCCAGCAGGTTCATGATCCCCGGGAAACCGGGGATCCGGCCGAGGCGCCGGGACAGGAAGTTCAAGCTCAGAGCCGTGAAGGCCACGTACAGCGGCCAGTTGATGAGGTAGCGGAAGAGCACGTACTGGTCGGGGTCGGTGACACCCAGGAACCAGATGTCGAAGCCGGCCGCCAACCCCAGCAGCAGGCCGAACGCCACGATGATCCGGTCGAGGGCCGAGCGGAACGCCTCGTGCGACCGGATGGCGGACGGAAGGTTCAGCGAGCGCGCCACGAGTTCGGTGGCGGGGTTGCGCTCCAGCGCCGCCGAAAGGCGGAGGCTGCGCGCCGCGAGGTCCACGGCGGGGTTGCGCTTCAGCATCGGAGATGCCGAGAGCACGAGCGCCGCGGCGATGGCGAACTTGTAGCCGATGCCGATTCCGAAGTAGATGTCGTCGTTGTCGGTGACGATCCCGACGATGCCCCGGGCGATGATGCACACCGTCACCAGCGGGAGCAGCTTGCCCACCCCCACCCCGTGGCGCACGCGCACGATGCCCGACAGCACCGAGACGATCGTGATGGCGCCGATGGCCGGGCCCAGACCCCAGAAGCGGAACAGCACCACGAACGCCACGACGGCCAGCAGCGTGTCGTAGCCGACCCACCAGGGGGGGACGAATGCGTCGCCGCCTTCCCCCTCGGCCGCCCACAGGTCGACGCCCGTCTCCACCTCGGGATCCTCGGGCCCCGCCGCGCCGCCCCGCACCGACTCGTCAGAAGTCACCCGGTTGCGACCTTCTCGGCGATCCGGAACGTCCGCCACCTCAGCGGCCCAGTGCCGTCCAGGCGGCCAGCACACCGACATCGCCGAAGACCTCGACCTCGTCCGGCGCGATGCGTCGCCAGAGCACCAAGTCGAGTTGCTCACCGGTGCCCCGCGCGGCGACGTCGCCGCGCCCGTGGATCCGTTCGACCTCCATGCGCCCCCCGGCGATCCGGCAGAGCCACTCGCCGTCACCGTCGGTGCGGTGCAGGTGCAGGGTCCCGGCCGGCAGCGGCTCCTGCGCCATGCGTGCCTGGAACGGAAGGATCACGCCGACGAGTTCGTCCACGCCGTCGGCCGCCAGGTCGCTGTCGAGACGGCCGGGCTCGCCCACCGCGTTCTCGGCGTCCCAGCGGTGGATGAGGCTCTCCTGCGCCATGCGCCGGTGCCAGAACGCGCCCGTGTTGATGCCCGCCCAACTCCACACCTCCTCGGCGGGACCGATCCCGCTCAGAGCGTCCAGCACCCTGGCGTGAGCCGCGGCATACCAGTCGACCACCGCCTCGCCCTGCGGCGGGCGGGGAACGTCGTCCCGGTTCAGCACCGTGGCCGATCGTTGCTCGATGTGCTCGCTGACCCAGTTGTAGACCCAGCCCAGATGGCCGACCAGTTTCTGCAGGTGCCAGCGGGGGCAACTGGGAACCGGGGCGTCCAGGTCACCGGCAGCGGCGACCGCGCTGACCGCGGCACCCTCGCGTGCGGTGGCGGCGACATAGGCGTCGGTGTCGAAGCTCATGGCCTCAGTCTCCCCCACCGGCGCTGCATCCGCACACCGGCGGCCGCGTCGCCGCACCGGCGGCTGCGTTCGGCCTGTCCGGCTATAGGGTTCCTGGCGCCGAGGTCGCCCCACCGCCGAGGAGGAAGACGATGATCAGAGACTTCTCGCTCGACATCGATGCGCTGCGCAGCTTCCTGCACCTTCTGAGCGTGACGGTCTGGGTCGGCGGGCAGATCGTCGTCGCCGGGCTCGTCCCGCTGCTGCGCAAGCTCGATCGCTCCGCGGGTCCGCCTCCCGAGGGCGAGAAGAGCATCACCCAGAAAGCGGCGCACCGCTTCGGGCGGATCTCCTGGCCCTTCTTCGCCCTGGCTGTCATCACGGGCCTCTGGAGCCTCGGTGAGGTCGTCGCTAACGACGAGTGGGCGGCCAGCACCGGCCTCTGGAGGACGCTGTTCTTCGTGAAGATCGCCCTGGTGGCCGCCTCTGGCGTGGGCGCCTGGTTGCACGGACGGGCGCAACGGGCGCCGGAGCGGGCGCTGTTCGCCAGCGTGGCTTCCTTGACGGCCCTCGCCGCCCTCCTGATCGCCGCGGGCTTCAGCTCCGTCGCCGGCTAGTTGGCCTGAATCACCGACGGGTTGGGGGTGTGGGGGGTTTGAAATGTGGGGAAGTGCCTTCTTGCTCTGGGCGAATGGCCGTTGTTGACGGCGGCCGTCGGCCCGGGGAGGAAGGCCCGGACGCCTCGTGAACCACGCCGGACAACACCTCCTGCGCCTCCCCGCCCACTGGCCCCGGGCCAACGCCTTCCACGACGCCCTCATCCCATCGGTGATTCAGGGTTAGGATTCGGGGGAAAGGTGCGTGCCGTGACTGCTGGCGCGCGCACTTTCCTGAAGGGACGGTAGGAATGTTCTCTGGATCGATGGGCTGCTCACGCGTCTCGCCTCTGTCGTCGGCAATGTCCCCCCCCCCCCCCCGTATTCGGGCCTTCGACGCCGTAGTCGAGGCTCGGCCGCGCTACTGGCCGGGCTGGTCGTTGCAGCAGGGGTGCTGGTCTCCGCACCCACCGCCGGACAGGAGGCCATAGGCGCCGACGGGCAGTACACCGCCGTCAGCGCCGGCGACGACCACGACTGCGCGCTCACCGCCGACGGCGCCGTCACCTGCTGGGGCAACAACTACTACGGCCAAACCGAAGCGCCCGACGGGCAGCACACCGCCGTCAGCGCCGGCAGCCGCCACACCTGCGCACTCACCACCGACGCAACCGTCACCTGCTGGGGCTGGAACGAAGACGGTCAAACCGAGGCGCCCGACGGGCGCTACACCGCCATCAGCGCGGGCAGCCGCCACACCTGCGCACTCACCGCCGACGGCGCCGTCACCTGCTGGGGCAACAACTACTACGGCCAAACCGAAGCGCCCGACGGGCGCTACACCGCCATCAGCGCGGGCAGCCGCCACACCTGCGCACTCACCACCTGGGGCGCCGTCACCTGCTGGGGCAACAACTACTACGGCCAAACCGAAGCGCCCGACGGGC
>JAPOVS010000018.1:3657-102552 GCA_026708055.1 bacterium
GGCAGCCGCCACACCTGCGCACTCACCACCGACGCAACCGTCACCTGCTGGGGGGCTACGAGTGACGGGCAAGCCGAGGAGGCGCCCGACGGGCAGCACACCGCCGTCAGCGCGGGCAGCCGCCACACCTGCGCACTCACCGCCGACGCAACCATCACCTGCTGGGGCGACGGCTGGACGGATCGGGATGACTTGCCCGACGGACCGCACGACGCCGTCAGCGCCGGTGACGACCACGCCTGCGCGCTCACCGACAACGGCACCGTCACCTGCTGGGGCGACAACGAAGACGGCCAAACCGACGCTCCCGACGGACGGCAGACCGCCGTCAGCGCCGGCGTCGACACCCGCTACGGCGGCCACGCCTGCGCGCTCACCAACAACGGCGCCGTCACCTGCTGGGGCAATAACGAAGACGGTCAAACCGAGGTGCCCGACGGGCGCTACACCGCCGTCAGCGCCGGCGGCCAACACACCTGCGCACTCACCGCCGACGCAACCATCACCTGCTGGGGCGACAACGAAGACGGTCAAACCGAGGTGCCCGACGGGCGCTACACCGCCGTCAGCGCCGGCGGCCAACACACCTGCGCACTCACCGCCGACGCAACCATCACCTGCTGGGGCGACAACGAAGACGGTCAAACCGAGGTGCCCGACGGGCGCTACACCGCCGTCAGCGCCGGCGGCCAACACACCTGCGCACTCACCGCCGACGCAACCATCACCTGCTGGGGCGACAACGAAGACGGCAAAGCCGGCTCACGCTTCGGGCGGTACGCCGCCGTCAGCGCCGGCAGCCGCCACACCTGCGCACTCACCACCAACGGCCGCGCCACCTGCTGGGGGAGCAGTCTCCCAGCCGACGCGCCCTATGGGCGGTTCGCCGCCGTCAGCGCCGGCGGCGACCACACCTGCGCACTCCGCACCGACGGCCGCGCCACCTGCTGGGGCTGGAACGAGTGGGGTCAAACCGAGGCATCCGCCGGGCGGTTCACCGCCATCAGCGCCGGACACTGGACCTCTTGTGGTCTACGCATTGGCGGCGCCATCGAATGCTGGGGCCGTCTGGCCATCGTCAGGCCCACCGCTTAGGAACTCGGGCCGTCGCTGTGCCCGCGTCGAGAAGCGCTCCGACAGCCAGGCACAGCGCCGCAACGGTCAGTCCATAGCGCGGCTCGCAGGATTCGCCGCATGCCGGCAGATCCACGCCCACATGGCGATGGCGCTGGCCGCGCCGGCGTTGATCGAACGGGTCGAACCGAACTGGCTGATCCGCCGCAACTCCGCACAGGCCTCGACGGCCTCGGTTGACAGGCCCGGCCCCTCCTGGCCGAACAGCAGAACGCAGCGTTCCGGCAGGTGGTGCCGCTCCAGCGGCAGCGAGCCCGACAGGTTGTCGAGGCCGACGAGCGGCAGCGACTCCCCCGCCGCCCAGCTCGCCAGCGCGGCGATGTCGGGATGGTGACACACGTGCTGGTAGCGGTCGGTCACCATCGCCCCGCGGCGGTTCCAGCGTCGCCGGCCGACGATGTGCACGGCCCGGGCGCCGAAGGCGTTGGCGTTTCGGACCACCGACCCGATGTTGAAGTCGTGCTGCCAGTTCTCGATGGCCACGTGGAACGGGTGCCGGCGCCGGTCCAGATCCGCCACGATGGCCTCTTGGCGCCAGTAGCGGTAGCGGTCCACGACGTTGCGACGGTCGCCGGCGGCGAGCAGGTCGGGATCCAGGCGGGGATCGGTGGGCCACGGCTCCGGGTGCGGCCCCACCCCCACCGGGGGCATCCCGCTCACAGCCGCCGACTCACAGCGAGGGCACCACGACGGAGGCCACCACCCAGAACTGGCAGCCGGCGCCGGCGATCACGTTCAGGTGCCACACCTCGTGGTAGCCGAAGTGCCCCGGCCAGGGATTCGGGCGGCGCAGACCCAACGCCAGGGCGCCCACGCCGTAGAAGAGGCAGCCGACCAGCACGACGATGGTTCCGACCACACCGAGCCCCTCCAGGATCCAACTGATGGCGATCATCGACATCCCGCCCGTGACCAGGAAGAGTGTGGTCATGACCCGGAACGGCGGGTACAGGACGAGCCAGCGAACCGCGATCCCGAGCGCACAGAGTCCCACGGCGAAGCCGACCAGCCAGGTACGCGGCCAGCCCGGCACGCCGAGGCCCATGATCGCCCCGTAGCTGCCGGCGATCAGGGCATAGATGGCGGAGTGATCCCAGCGGCGCATCCGCAGCCAGTCCACGTCGCTCCAGCGCCGCAGGTGGAAGGCGGCGCTGACCGTGAACATCCCGACCAGGCTGGCGGCGTAGAGGGCGATGACAGCCCGGGTGCCGACACCGGGCGTGACCACGATCAGCCAGATTCCCCCGGCAACGGCGGGCAGCACCATCGCGGCGTGCTTGCGGCCTCGCCAGCTGGGCGGATCCAGGGAACTCTGCCGGTAGGGGTCCTTGGAGATGTCGGGGATCGAGAACCGTCCCGTGACCGGGCGGCCCGCCGGCCGTCGGTGTGCGGAGCGGCGCAGCAGGCGCCTCGGTCCCCTCGAGGCCCCACTGCTGCGGTCCTGGCGTGACTTGCCGGGCTTGCCAGGAGCCGCGAGGCGCGACATGGACTACTGGAACCGCAGGAACACGCCCGAGCGCGGTTTCGGGTGGAAGTAGGTGGACTTGGGCGGCATGATCTGCCGGGCGTCGGCCACGGACATCATCGTCTCGATCGTGACCGGGTGCAGGACGAAACCCACCCCACCCGCCTCGTCGCAGCGGCGCGCCACCTGCTCGGCACCCAGCATCGCCGAGATGTAGTCGACGTTGCGGGTCTGCTCCGGGTCGTCGATCCCGAAGGTGGGCGCCAGCACGTGTTCCTGCAACCAGCCGGCGTCGATGCCCTGCACTTCGGTGGCCGGCGTGAACCGGAACCAGCGCCGCCCGAGGTACACGCCGAAGACTCCCGGCCGCGGAGGCTCGGCGTCGCCGATCTCAACGGGCTCCAGCGACCCCAGCCGGCGCAGCGCCGCCTCAATGGCGGCACCGTCGGTGGCGACAGCCGGTGTCACCCGCCGGTGGAAGACCAGCAGGCGCAACTCGTCGTGCGGGAAGAGGGCCGCCAGGATGGCGTCGCTCGCCAGCAAGTCGCCGGCGGGAGCCGCGCCGTCGCCGACGCTCGGGAACTCCGACTCGTCGCCCGTGACCTCGCCGGACGGCACCGACGGCATGCCCGGCGGGGCGTGGCCCAGAGTCGTGAGCACGATGTCGCTGGGGAGATAGCCGCCGGCGGCGCTGGAGGCCTTGCGCTGGCGGCGCACACGCTCACTCACCACCAGGCCGGCGCCGAGACGGTGGTGCCCGTCGGTGACGTAGAGGTTCTGACCCTGGAGATCCTCGTTCAGGATCTCCAGGAAGACCGGGTCGGTCACCTCCCAGACCCGCTGCGCCACATCGTTCGGATCGACGAAGTCCAGGAGCGGCTCCTGGCTCTGCTCGACCGCGTCGAGCAGGGCGGCGATGCGCGGCGTTCCCCGGAAGGTCAGGCCGACAGGGCTGGACTGGGCACTGGTCAGCGCCAGGAACTCGCTCAGCAACTCCTCCCGGTCGGCGTGGGTGCGCTCGTGCGGCCTGATGCGGCCCCGCCGGTAGGCCTCCAGCGGCACGACCCCCACGATCCCCCGCTGGCGACAGCCGTACCCGACGAGGCGGTAGACGTAGACGGCCGGCTCCGGGCGCGACTCGAAGGCGCCGAGACGCAGCAGGCGGATCAACGCCATCTGGTTCAGGACGGCCAGCTCCGCCGGGCTGAGCGCGTAGCCGACGTCCTCGGGCGAGCGCGTGGCGTGCATGTAGCTGTCGGGCTGCGCCACGAGAATCGCACGGCGCTCCTCCACACCGAGTCCTTCGTACGCCGGGGAGACCACCCGGTCGGCCCAGTCCTGGCAGACGACGCTGGCGGAGAACGGCCACAACACCGACCCGTGGTGACCCTTGGACCCGCTCTCGGGCCTCATCTCCGTCATGACCGCTGCGCCGCCTCGGCAGGAGCGGAGCCTGCTTCGGGTACCGGACGGACGTCGATGTGGTACACATGGGGCAGGGCCAGGATCTCATCGACCACCTTGGGGCCCATGATCCCCGAGAGATCCATCGTGGCGACCGCGGCGGTGGCGTCGCGGAAGATCCGGTTCTCCATGCCCGCCACGTTCAGATCATGGCGCCGCAGGACGGCCAGGATGGAGGCCAGGACTCCGACGCGGTCCTCGTGGCGAACCACGATCACGTGGCTCCCCACCCGACCCGTCTCGAGATTCACGCAGTTGATGACACGACCCGCCGCATAGGCGCTGACGACCCGCACGATGGCGGTGGCCACCGCCTCCTGCGCCTGCTCGGTGGAGGCGCCGATGTGGGGAGTGGCAACGACATTGGGATGCCGGACGATCGCGGCGTCGAATTCCGCGGTCACGCCCCCGGGCTCGTCCTCGAAGACGTCCAGTCCCGCTCGGATGTCCTTGGTGTCCATCGCCGCCAGCAGTGCCTCGGTGTCGACGAGCCCGGCCCGTGCCGTGTTCAGCAGGATCGCACCCGACGGCATCGCCGCCAGCACCGTGGCGTCCACCACCTGCTCGGTGCCCGAGAGGTGCAGCGTCAGCACGTCGCAGATCGCGGCCATCTCCACGAGGTTGTCGTGCAGTGTGACGTTGAGTTCCTCGATGCGCTGAAGGATCCGCGGGTCACGGTCCGGGCGCCGGAGCGCGTGCAGGCGCATGCCGAACCCTGCTGCCCGCTCGGCCACGGCCATGCCGATGCGGCCCAGCCCGACGATGCCGAGCGACCGGCTCTTCAGACCGCGGGCACTGCTGTGGCGCGGCTTGTCCCAGGTGCCGCGCCGGAGGTCGCCCGCGGCGTCGGCGATGTGACGGTCGAGCGCCACCATGAGGCCCATCGTGAGTTCCGCCACCGCCACGGCGTTGCGCCCCGGTGTATTGCAGACGTAGATCCCGCGAGCCGAGGCAGTGGCCACGTCGATGTTGTTGAATCCGGCGCCGGCTCGCACGATGAGCGAGAGCGAGCGTGAGGCCTCGATGGCCTCGGCGGTGACGAGTGTGCTGCGCACGACGAGTACGTCGAATTCGCCGCCGGCCAGCAGCGGCCCGAGTTCGCCTGCTTCCGCCTGCGGCTTGTCGATGCATTCGAATCCCTCCGCGCTGAGCTTCGCGACAGCGCTGGGGTGGCACGGGTCGGCGAACAGGATCCTGATGGTCAGATCCTCCGGCAGATCAGCGGCGACACGACAACGGTCGCCGACGGCGAGAGCGCGCTCACGCCTCCATGATGACATTCGGACCGAAGAAGTGGAAGGCGTCACCACGACGGCGACCGGCGCGCCGTTGAGACCGCCGGTCGCTGAGGCGGGCGACGTCGGGCTGCGCCTCCCCGGCGGTCAACAGGCGGGCTCGGGCGGTGGCGCGCTAGCCCTCCGCCCAGGGCGGGGCGCCGGCGGGGCGGCTGCCGGGTGCATCCGCGAACGCCTCTGCCTCCGCCTCCAGCAACCGGTCGAACCACGCCCGCACCTCCCCGCGGCGTCCCCGATCCACGGCCAGGTTCACGAGCTCGTGGGGGTCCTCCTGCAGGTCGTACAGCTCGTGCTCCTGATCGTCGAAGTCGGCGTCGATGTCGAAGAGCTTCGGGCCCGCCGGCGGCCGCGCCGAGGTGGTGCTGCTGCCTCCGACCCCGTAGTAGCGGCAGTACTTGAAGCGCCCGTCGAAGATGCCCCGGCTGGCGTAGCGCGTGTCCAGCAGTCCGTCGTACCAGGCCCAATCCTGAGCGAACAGGATCTCGTCGCGACCCCTGCCGGTCGGGTCGGCCAGGAGCGGCGCCAGGTTGCGCCCCGGAAGCCCCGCGCCGGACAGGTCCACTCCCGCCAGTTCGGCCACCGTGACGGTCAGGTCCACGTGGCTGGTCAGCGCCTCGCTCCGCGTGCCCGCGGCCGTGATCCCCGGCGCCACGACGTACAGGGGGATGTGCATCGTCTCCTCGTAATTCCACGGCCCCTTGGAGCGCAGCGCGTGCGAGCCGCACTGGTCACCGTGGTCGGAGGTGAAGATCACGACGGTGTCGCCGGCCGCGCCGGCATCCTCGATGGCGTCCAGGATCAGCCCCACGCTCACGTCGCTCATCTCGTGGAGCTTCACGTAGTAGTCCAGTTGGCGGAGCCAGCGCCCCACCTTGGAGCGGTCCAGGTAGCCGCCGTTGCGGGACATCTCGTGGACGAAGCGCCGGTGCACGTCGGGCTTGGTGTGCAGATCGTCGTCGAAGTTCGCCGGCAGCTCATCGAAGCGCTCGGGGTAGTCGAAGGTGAAGGGCGGCAGGGCGTCGGCGCGCCCCCAACCCAGGGAGGCGTAGCGGTCGCGCACCCGGCGGTAGTGCTCGGGGTTGGCCTGCTGGTACCAGGGCTGATCGATGGGGAACCACATGACGTCGTGGGGGTTGACGAGCCCCACGAAGAGGAACCAGGGTTGCGGGCTGCCGGCGCGGTCGCGGATCCACTGCGCGGCCATGCCTGCGATCGGCTCGTCGAACTCCACCCCGCTGCCGGCCTGGCCCCAGAAGGCCTGGTCGTTGCCCTCCCAGTCCCCGAAGCCGTAGGACTCCATGTCCGGGTACGGGCCCATGGACAGGTGCCACTTGCCCTTGTAGCCGGTGTCGTAGCCCTGCCTGCGCAGCATCTTGCCGAGCGTGTCGACTCCGGTGTCCAGCCAGCCGTTGGCCGGTCCACGGGTGTTCTCCTTGATCCCGTGCGCCGGCATGTACTCCCCCGTCACGAGCGTCGCCCGCGACGGCGAGCAGGGAGAGGTGTGGGTGTAGTGGCGGTTGAACTCCACGCCGCCCTCCAGCAGGCGCCGGCGGGCGGGCAGGTCCACGTCGTCGGGCAGCCAGCCCCGGTGGCGCTCCTGGTCGGTGAGGATGAAGCAGATGTTGGGGCGCCGCGGACCGCTGCCGTTGCCGCTCACGGCAGTCCGGCCAGGACCGCGCCCACCGCCTCCAGCGCCGTCTCGATGTCGCCGGCGGAGATGTCGAGGTGGGTCACGGCCCGCACCCGCTCCTCCACCCGGCTCATGCGAACGTCGTGCGCGGCGAGGCGCTCCAGGAACTCCGCCGCCTGCAAGCCGGTGGAGGTGACGTCGATCCACACCATGTTGGTCTCGACGTCCTCGGCGCCCAGACCGAGAGCCGAGATCCCCTCGGCCAGACGGGTTGCGTTGGCGTGGTCCTCGGCGAGGCGGTCGATGTGGTGGTCGAGGGCGTGGAGGCAGCCGGCGGCGGCGATGCCGGCCTGCCGCATGGCGCCCCCGCAGCGGTGCTTGTGCACCCGCGCCGCTTCGATGAAGTCGCCCGACCCGACCAGGACGGCGCCGATGGGCGCCCCGAGGCCTTTGGTGAAGTCGATCCAGATGGAATCCACGGGCTCACCCCAGTCGGCCGCCTCGGTGCCCGACGCCACCGTCGCGTTGAACAGCCGGGCTCCGTCGGTGTGGACCGGCACCGAGGTCCCGTGTGCCACCCCCGCGACGGCCCGGTACTGCGCCAGTGGCCACACGGTACCCCCGCCGAAGTTGTGGGTCTGCTCGAGGCACAGGAGGCGGGGCCAGGGCCGGTAGGCGTTCCCCGGCGCCAGGGCCTCGGCGACGGCCTCGGGGCCGAACCGACCCCCGTCGCTTCCCAGCAGGTCGGTGATCACGCCCGAGTAGGCGGCTGCGCCGCCCGTCTCGGAACGCACGATGTGGCTGTCCGCCGACGCCACGATGGCGTCGCCGGGTGAGGTGTGCGTCGCGACGGCCACGAGGTTGCACATCGTGCCGGTGGGAAGGAAGAGACCGGCCTCGTGTCCCAGCATCTCCGCCACCCGGTCGCACAGCCGGTTGACCGTGGGATCGGTGCGCTGCTGCTCGTCGCCCACCTCGGCGGTCGCCATGGCCCGGCGCATGGCGTCGGTGGGCTTCGTCTGCGTGTCGCTGTAGAGGTCCACTGCCGGCGGCCGGGGCACGGGGGGACTCTAACCCCGCGGCGGGCGGCTCCCCCGCCTCGCCGGTTGCCCGCTCGTGCGGGCAATCCGCGACGTATAGCCTCCGGCGCGTGACGATCGTTCCGTTCTACGCCGCCGGGGAGCCGGACCGGCGACGACTCCTCGGCGTGCTCCAACTCGGCGTCGCCGCGGTCGCCCTCTGGATCCTGTCGCTGTACTTCCGCTGGGACGACGAGACCGGCCTGCTCGTGCACGACCCGGCGAACCTGTGGTTCAACTGCATCATGCTGGGCGCCCTCGCCATGACGCTGTTCTGCGTGTGGCGCCCCGGCCACCGCACGGCCGGCGCGATCGCCCTCTGCGGCCTCACAGCCGGCATGTTCTACCCCCTCGCCGAGAACAGCTTCGGCATGTTCACCTATAACGACGCCCACCCGGGCCCCGGGTTCTGGCTGGGCCTGGCCTCCTACGTCGTGCAGCTCGGGGCGGCTGCCTTCGCCGGCCTCCTCGTCCGTGAAGAGTGCTGCGGTGGTTGCCGCTCCGATGGGCGACCGCACAGCCCCTGGCTCGTGCTCGGCGCCGCCGCCGTGAGCACCGGCTGGATCGTGGCGCGGTTCCTGCCCACGTACGTCATCAGCATCCATCGGGCGCCCGTCAACGAGTCCGGCAACGCCCTCAGCGAGCCGCTGCCGCCGGAGATCCTCCACCGGGGTCTGGTCGCCCGCCTCGAGGGAGCCCAGTTCATCCCCGAACTGGCTGCCTGGCTGATCTTCGCCCTCGCCGCTCCCCTCGCCGTCTGGTGGCTGCGCCGCCAGCTCGCCGCTGCGTTCCTGAGCGGGTTCGTGGTCTACTTCGTGGCGGACATCGCCGCCGCTCTGGCCGTCGACTACTCGCTCGACTACAGCCAGGACCTCGAGAACGGTCTGCGGGTCACCGTGGACTACGGCCTCGGCAGCGGCTTCCTGGCCCAGCTCACCACCACCGCCCTCATCGTATTCGCCACCGCCGCGATCTACCTGACGGGCTCGGAGCATCCCGGCTCGCCCGCCACGGCGAGGTCGGAGGAGTCCTGAGCCACCCGAACCGCTAGCGTCGCTGTACGTGAGTTCTCCCGCGGCCCGCCGCAACGTCACGGCGGTGCTGATGCGACCCTCCGCCGGAGACGCCTCGATGCTCGAGAAGACGCTCGCCGGGCTCGCCCGGGAGCACACCATCCTGGCGCCACCGAGCGGGCAGCACTTCGATGCCCCCAAGGCCTGCACGCTGGCGCTCGTGACCGGTCCGGACCTGGTGCTCCTGATCGGCGGCGAGGTGCGGCTGGGCTACAGCGACGTGGCCCGCCTGCTGGACGGCTACGAGGGCGGGGCTCGCGTCGTGATCGGGGATCGGCGGGCCCTCGCCGGGCGGGCGCTGCGCCCGCTGGCCGGCCTGGCGTTCGGAGTCTGGCGCAACGACATGGGGTCGCCGGTGCGGCTCTACGACGCGGAGGCGCTGCAGGAGATCATCGCCCACGTTCCGCCCGGCAGCAGCCACCCGACGCTGCTCATGAGCATGGTGGAGCACCGCATGCGTTTCTCGGTCAAGGAGATACGCATGCGCAACGCCGCCGAGACGCCGCGCCAGGAGGACCCGGTGACCGCCTTGGCCGAGACGCTCACGGGCCTCACCGAACTGCTGTCCTTCCGCACGGCGGCCCGGGCCATCCGCTAGGCCGCGGCGACGCGCCGGGCCTCAGTTCGCCGGCTGCCGCACCACCTCGGCCACCGCAGCCATCTCCTCCAGCGCCGCTCCGGTGCTCTCGGGCGCCACGCCCGCGCAGAGATCCGCCAGCACCCGGGTGGAGAATCCCAGCCGGGCGGCGTCCAGCACCGTGGCCCGCACGCAGTAGTCGGTGGCGATCCCCACGATGTCGAGCGCGTCCAGCCGGCGGGACCGCAGCCAGCCCTCCAGCGAGACCCCGCCGGCTGCGACACCGTCGAACCCGGTGTAGCTCGCCGAGTACTGGCCCTTGGAGAAGATCGCCGCCAGCGATGCGGTCTCCAGGTCCGGGTGGAAGTCGGCGCCGCCGCTGCCGGCACGGCAGTGCGGGGGCCACGTCCCCGAGTAGTCGGGCTCGGAGGAGAAGTGGTCGCCGGGATCGATGTGCCAGTCCCGGGTGGCCACGACGGCTGCGTACAGACCGGCCGACTGGCGCACGTACTCGCTGATGCGCCCCGCCAGGGCGGCGCCCCCGGAAACGGGGAGGGAAGCGCCGGGAACGTCGCAGAAATCGTTCTGCACGTCCACGATCACCAGGGCGCGGGGCACCCGGTCCTCCTCACCGCCGGTCTGCTTCAGGTGTCCTCCAGTGCGGGCTCGATGGGCAGCCACGGCTCGCCGGGGCTCAGGCCGAACGCCTCGGATCCGAGCCTCCTGAGCGCCTCGCGATGATAGTTGCGGGCCTCCAGCGTGCTGCGGGCGGGGTCGGTCGCCGCCGGGGATGCGAACCGACCGCCACGCACCAGATCGGTCTGCAGGGCCAGTGCGCCCGGGGGTACCGGCGCGCCGGGCTCCAGCAGCAGTTCCACCGTCGCCGTGCCTGCATCGTCGAGCAGGCGGAAGGCGCGCTTGCGACCTGGACGCCAGGACTTGGCCAGGGATCGCTTGCGCACCGGTCGCCCGTCGATCTCCACGAGTTTGTAGACCAGACCCGCGGTCGGCGCGCCGGCGCCGGCCACCAGTTCGGTGCCCACGAGGTACCCGTCAGCGGGCACCGCAGCCAGCGCGGCGATGTCGTGCTCGTCCAGGTCGCCCGACAGGATGATGCGGGTCCCGCGAGCGCCGAGTTCGTCGAGCTGGCTGCGCACCGCCGACGCCGAGGCGGCCAGGTCTCCCGAGTCGATGCGCAACGCTCCCATGCCGGCACCGGCCACCTCCACCGCCCGTCGCACGCCCTCGGCGACGTCGTAGGTGTCCACCAGGTAGGTGCTGGCGGGACCCAGGAGGTCCGCCTGGGCTGCCATGGCGGCGCGCTCGTCGGCGTGCGCCAGGATGAAGGCGTGCCCGATCGTGCCGCCGGTGGGCACACCGAAGCGGCGCCCGGCCTCCAGGTTGGACGTGGCGTCGAAGCCGCAAACGTAGGCGGCGCGGGCCGCCGCCGGGGCCGCCTCCTCGTGAGTGCGGCGGCTGCCGCCCTCCAGCAGCATGCGCTCTCCGGCCGCCGCCCGCATGCGCGCCGCCGCGGCGGCGATGGCGGAGTCGTGGTTGAGGACCGACAGCACCAGGGTTTCCAGCACGACGGTCTCGGCGAAGCTGCCGCTCACGGTCAGGATCGGCGAGCCGGGAACATAGAACTCGCCCTCGCGATACCCGCAGATGTCCCCGGAGAAGGAGAAGTCCGCCAAGCGCGCCAAGCCGTCCTCGGAGACGACGCCGCCCTGGCGCAGGAAGTCCAGCTCGGCCGGACCGAAGCGGAAGTCCCCCAGGGCCGCCAGCAGGCGACCGGTGCCGGCGACGACCCCGTAGCGGCGTCCCGGCGGCAGCCGGCGGCAGAACACCTCGAAGGTGGCGGGCAGGTCAGCCACCTCCGAGCGCAGTGCGGCGTCGATCATCGTCAGCTCGTACTGGTCGGTCAGCAGCGCCACCGACATGGCCGGCGAGGTCACGGTAGGAAGCCCAGCGGGTCCACGGCCGTGCCGTTGCGGCGGATCTCGAAGTGCAGGTGCGGTCCGGTCGAGAGCCCGGTGGAGCCGATGTTGCCGACCTGCTGCAGGCCGACGACCAGATCGCCCGGGCGCACGGTTACCTGCGAGAGATGGGCGTACACCGAGGAAAGCCCGTTGCCGTGGTCGAGCACCACGGCGTTCCCGTAGCCGCCCCAGGGGCCGGCGGTGATGACCACCCCGGCCCGCGAGGCGTAGACCGGCTGCCCATGAGTGGTTCCCAGGTCGATCCCGGCGTGCAGCCGGTAGACGCCCAGGATCGGGTGCAGGCGGTTGCCGTAGCCCGAGGTCACCACGCCGGCGGTGGGCCAGAGGAATCCGGCCGCGGCGCCCGCCGCTTCCTCCTGGGCCTGCACCCACGCCTCGGCCTTCTGGCGGTACTCCTCCACCTGGATGAAGCTCTCCAGCTCGGAGGCCTCCCTGTCCCAGGCGGCGAACTCGGCCTCCAAGGCCCGACGGCGCTTGTCCAGTTCGGCCTTGATGGCGGCCGCCTCGGCGCGTCGCTCCTCCAGCACCGCCAGGTCGTCCTCCAGCACCACCTGCAGCCGCTCCACCTCGGCGACCGAAGCGGCGGCCTCGGCCAGCGCCACGTCGTAGCGATCCTCGGCCAGTCGGATGTCCTCGATCAGATCTCCTGCATGGCCGTGCACCGCCTCCAGCAGCGCCAGGCGGCGCAGCCCGTGCGTCAGATCGTCCGAAGCCAGCAGGGTGGCGGTCCGCTCGCTGCCCGCCTGCAGGTACACCTCGACGATGACCGCTTCGGCATCCCGGCGCACGTCGGTGATGTCCAACTGGGCCCACCCGATGGCCGCCTCGTTCTGGCGCTGGACGGCGATCTGCGCCCGGAGTTCCTGCTCGGCCGCCTCGACCTCCGCCACCTGGCGCGCCACCAGTTCCTCTGCCGCCTGCAGCGCCCGGAAGACGTCCACGTCCTCGGCGACCAGCACATCGATCCGGGCCTGCAGGGCCAGCTTCTCCTCCTCGACCCGCTCCAACTCGGCCCGCGCCTCGGCGATCGTCTCCTGAGCAACGCTCGGCGGCGCCGCGGGCAGTGTCCCCAGCAGGCAAACGAGGACGACAATCGACCACCGCGCCGTCCGGCGATTCCGTCGGAGCCCTGACGATCGCACGTCGCGGCAGCGTAGCAAGCCGAGCCCGCCTCGCAGGTCCCCGTCGCGGCACCGGCCCGGTGGCCTCGCAGCGGGCCGGCAACCGGACGGTCCCGCGGTGTCCCACTCGTATACTCGCAGGGTGCCTCGCGATGTGGAAAACCTCGCCCGAACCCCGCGCCCGGCAACTCGCCGGCGCCCCACCACGGCCGCACCCCCGGCAAGTTCGCGGCCGCGGCGCGGCTGAGTTCCCCGGGACCGCTGACCGAGGCCCTCCCGATGAGCCTCGCGGCCGGGGAGGCGCCACTCGACGCTCGGGAACGCCTGGCGGCTCGTGACCTGCGGTGCCAGGAGTTGCCGGCACCTCCGGGGGCGGAGCCGCTGGACGCTTTCGCCGCCGCTCCGGCACGCAGTAGGCGCTTCTGCTGGATCCAACCCGAGCGGGGATTGGCGATCGCCGGCATCGGCGCGGCGCTGCAGTGGCAGCCGGCCAGCCGGCGGGGACGCTTCAGCGAGGCGGCCCGCTTCGTCTCGGAGGTGTCCCGAGACCTGCAGGGTGTCGCCGAGTTCGGTGAGCCGGGCACCGGTCCGTCGGGCCCGCTCCTGTGCGGCGGGTTCGCCTTCGACTCGCAGCCCGGCGGCGAGCAGTCTCGCTGGGCGGGATTCGGTGCGGGGATGCTCGTGCTGCCGGAGTTGCTGGGAATCGCCGAGCGCGGCGAGCTGCGCTGGCTCGTGGTGGCGCAGGCGGATCGGCTGGTGGAGGCGTCGCAACAGGCGGTCCGACTGCTGCAAGCCGCGGCCGGCGCGGTTCCGCCGCCGACTCCGCTGGTGCTGCTCGGGCCGAGCGGCGGCGCCGACGACGGCTACCTGGCCACGATCGATGCCGCACTGGCGAAGATCCGGGCGGGTGCGCTCGGCAAGGTCGTCCCGGGCCGGCAGGTCACGGTCCGTCTCGCCGGTTCGCCGGGCGACGCGGCCGCCGTCGAGCTGTTGCGGCGGTTGGCGGCCTGCTACCCCACCGCAACCAGCTACGCCGTGGGCTGCGGGGGCCTGACCCTGCTGGGAGCCACCCCCGAGTTGCTGGTCAGGACCGCTGACGGCATCGCCGAGGCCGATGCCCTGGCCGGATCGTGCCCCCGCGACGAGGATCCCGCCCGGGACGCCGCTCTGGCCGGCGCGATGCTGGCCAGCCGCAAGGAGCGGCGCGAGCACGACACCGTGGTCGAGCACCTGCGCGAGGGTATGACCGGCGCCGGGGTCGCGCTGGATCCCTGTCCACCCGAGCCGTACGTGCGCGCCCTGCCCGGTATCCAGCACCTCTGCACGCCTGTGCGGGGAGACTTCGCCACCGCTCCCGGCGGCATCCTCGAACTCGCCGGCGCCTTGCATCCGACGCCTGCGGTTGCGGGCCAGCCGGTGGCCGCCGCGCTGGACTTCCTCCGCCGCCACGAGCCGGGGGGCCGCGGCTGGTTCGCCGGCCCGGTGGGGTGGACCGACCTGTCCGGCAACGGCGAGTTCTGCACGGCCATCCGTTCAGGCCTGCTGGACCCGGAGACCAACGAGATGGCGCTCTTCGCCGGCTCCGGCGTGGTCGAGGAATCCGATCCGACCGCGGAACTGCGCGAGACCGTCTCGAAGCTGAACGCGGTGCCGGCGGTCGCCGACGACGCACCACTCGGGGGCGTTCGCGAGCAGTGACCGCGTACGAGTACTTCGGTGCGTTCTTCGAGGAGTTGGCGAACCGGGGCGTGCGCCACGCGGTCTGCTCCCCGGGTTCGCGCTCAGCACCGCTGGTGCTCTCCGCCCACGCCGAGCCGCGGCTGCGCTGCTGGGTGCAGCTCGACGAGCGAGCCGGTGGCTTCTTCGCCCTCGGCCTCGCCAAGGCCGAACGCCGGTGCGTCGCCCTGATCTGCACGTCGGGAAGTGCGGCCGCCAACTACCTCCCGGCGGTGACCGAGGCGTTCTACGACGGTGTGGGCCTGGTGGTGCTGACCGCCGATCGTCCACCGGAATTGCGCGACCGCGGCGCCGGCCAGACGATCGACCAGATCGGCCTGTACGGCGCGCACGTGCGCTGGTCGGCCGACCTGCCGGTCCCCGGCGAGGTGGGTCCCGACCACGCCCGCTTCACGGCGCATCGAGCGGTCACCGCCGCGCTCGGCCCGCCCGGCGGACCGGTCCACCTCAACGTCCCGCTGCGCGAGCCGCTCGAGCCCCTCGAAGGGCAACTGGGTGACGGCGCCGGCGGCGGGGAGTCGCCGGGGTCGCCGCGCCTGCCGGCGGCCGAAGCCGGCGAGGTGGCGCAACTGGCCGACCTCGTGCGCAACCGGGAGCGGGGCGTGCTGGCGGTCGGACCGTCGGATCTCTCCGGCGCCGACGCCGGCGCCGTGAAGCGCTTGGCTGCGCTCGCCGGATGGCCGCTTCTCGCCGACGCCGCCTCCGGCCTGCGCACCGGGGGCGCCGAGGGCGCCGCGATCGTGGCAGCCGGTCAGCATCTGGCTCGCACCGGGCCGTTCTGGAACACCCACAGGCCCGACGTGCTCGTGCGGGCCGGCCACCCCACGGCCGCACGGGCGCTGCGGGAAGGTTTGGCGGCCTGGGGAGCGGATATCTGGCTCGTGGACCCCTTGGACCGTTGGGAGGAACCCACGACGGTGCCTACCGGACGCTGGCGCAGCCCGCTCGGCGCGCTTGCCCGGGGCGCCCTGGCCGCGCTCGGTTCGGGGCGGCCGGCGACCGCGTGGGCCGACTCCTGGCGTCTGGCCGAGTCGACCGCGCAGCAGACGATCACGGCGACCCTGGAGGGCGGCCCGCTGCTCGAGGCGGGACTGGCGCGGCTGCTCGGCGAGGCGCTCGAGCCCGGCACTGTTCTCTACGCCTCCAACAGCATGCCCGTCCGAGATCTGGACGCCTTCCTGGCGCCTCACGGTCGAGCGTTGCGGGTGGTGGCGCATCGGGGCACCAATGGCATCGACGGCGTCGTGTCGGCGGCCGCCGGGATGGCCGCGGCGACCGGCGACCCGGTGGTCCTGCTGGCGGGCGATCTGGCGCTGCTGCACGACCTCGGGGGGCTCCTCGGCGCCGCCCGAGCGGGAATCGACCTCACGATCGTCGTGCCGAACAACAACGGCGGGGGTATCTTCTCGTTCCTCCCGGTTGCCGAGGCGGTCCCCGAGCCGGTCTTCGAGCAGTTCTTCGGCACTCCTCACGGCGCCGACCTGTCGAGCGTGGTAACGGGCGTCGGCGCCGCTCACCACCGCGCCGCCGACGCCGGGGCGCTGGGCGAGGCGCTGGAGACCTGCAAGCACTCCGGCGGTATCCACGTCGTCGAGGTCCCCGTGGACGCCGCGGCGAACGTGGCGCAGCACCGGCTCCTGGAGAGGTCCGTGCGGGACGCCGTGACCCGCTCCTGCGGCCCTGCATGAGCCGCTCCCCCGCCACCGAGCCCGACGCCGCCGATGGCGACGGGAGCGGGGCAGGGGCTGCGCTCTACAGCTACGCGCTGCCGCTGCGAAAGCCGCTCGCGACCGGTCGCGGTCCGCTGAGGCACCGGCGCGGCCTGCTCGTGCGGCTGCGCGACGGGGACGGCCGGGCGGGATGGGGGGAGGCCGCCCCGCTGGCGGGCTGGCACGGACCCGATCTGGAGACCACCGCCGCGGCGCTGGCCCGCTGGCTGCGAACCAATGCGCCCGGCGAGGAGCCGGAGACCTTGGCGGCCCGCGCCGGGGCGACGCTGCGCGACGTGCCGTGCGCCTGGGCAGCGGTTGCCGGGGCGGCCGCCGATCTGGCAGCCCGCCGCCGCGGCGTATCCCTGGCGTCGTTCCTTGCCGGTCCGGGAGCATCGCCTGCGGGCCCGGTGCCCAGCGCCGCGCTCGTGGCGGGCGAGACCCCCGAATCGGTGGCAGCCTCCGCCGCTGCCGCCACCGTCGCCGGCCACCGCACCCTCAAGCTGAAGGTCGCCTCCGGAGCCCTCGCCGACGACGTGGCCCGCGTTGCGGCCCTGCGGCAGGCCGCCCCCGGCGCGGTGCTGCGCCTGGACGCCAACGGCGCTTGGGGAGCGGCCGCGGGAGACGCCGTCAGGGCTCTGGCTCGATTCGAGCCGGAGCTGCTGGAGGAGCCCGTCCGCGGCCTCGCGCAACTCCGGCGCCTGCAGGAAGGCAGCGACATTCCGATCGCCGCCGACGAGAGCCTGCCGCCGCTGACCGACCTTCACCGCCACCTCCCGCTCGGCGTGGCGGCCGCCATCCTGAAGCCCTCGGCTCTCGGCGACCCGGTCGCCGTGCTCGGAGCCGCGGCCGCACTGGCCGAGACCGGCACCAGCGCGATCATGGGCTCCTTCATGGAGAGCGCCGTGGGCGTGGCGACCACCGCCCACGTCGCCGCCGTGGTCGCAGGACCGGCCGCGGGCCTGGGAACCTCGGCGCTGCTGCGGAGAGATGTGTGCGAGCCGCCGGCGGTGCGCGGGGGCTCCGTGCAGTTGCCGGCGGGACCGGGTCTCGGGCTGGCGCCGGAGCCCGCCGGTGGCATACGACTCCTCGAGACCTTCGGCTGACCGGGCGCGCCGCCCAACGGCGCCGGGATGCCGCGTCACTTCCTACAGCGGGCAATACCGTGTCAGAGGCTGCCGCGCCGCTACGGCGGTGACGCCATACGCAACCCGACCTCGTCGAAACAGGAGGCCCCGTGAATCCCTCCAGCGAATCCTCAGCATCCAGCGGCCCCGACCACTTCTCCGCGCCGCGGCCGCGGGGCGCCGCACGCCCCGCCGAGAGCCTCATCCGACCCGGTGCCGACTGGCAAGACGGTGGCGGGAGCTACGGCGACATCGGTTACGCCACCGCCGACGGCATCGCCAAGCTCACCATCCAACGTCCCGAGGTTCGCAACGCCTTCCGCCCCCAGACGTTGTTCGAACTCGCCGACGCCCTCAACCGGGCACGCGACGACGACCGGATCGGTGCGGTGATCCTCTGCGGCACCGGAGACCTGGCGTTCTGCTCGGGCGGTGACCAGCGCATCAGGGGAGACGACGGCTACCTCGGCGACGACGAGGTGGCCCGCAAGGGCATCGGCCGACTCAACGTGCTCGACCTGCAGGTCCAGATCCGCCGGACCCCCAAGCCGGTGGTGGCCATGGTGGCCGGCTACGCCATCGGCGGCGGGCACGTGCTGCACATCGTCTGCGACCTCACCATTGCCGCCGACAACGCCGTCTTCGGCCAGACCGGCCCGCGGGTGGGCTCCTTCGACGGCGGCTACGGCTCGGGCCTGCTGGCCCGGCACGTGGGTCAGAAGAAGGCCCGGGAGATCTGGTTCCTGTGCCGCCAGTACGGCGCCGCCGAGGCACTCGAGATGGGGCTCGTGAACGCGGTCGTGCCGCTCGAGGAACTCGAGGTCGAGACGGTGCGCTGGTGCCGGCGCATGCTCGAGCACTCGCCGCTGGCGCTGCGGATGCTGAAGGCCGCCATGAACGCCGCCGACGACGGCCTCGCCGGCATCCAGCAGCTTTCCGGCGACGCCACCCTGCTCTTCTACCAGACCGACGAGGCCCAGCACGGCCGGGACAGCTACGTGAACCGCACGCCCCCCGACTTCGGCCGGTTCCCGCGGCGCCCCTGAGCGGAGCGACCCGCCGGCGGGGCCCGCGGGACGCTCAGTCGAGTTCGACGCGCAGTTCGCTGTAGTCGCCGGGCACCAGGCAAATGCCGACGTCGGTGCCCAAACCCTCGAAGGGGCAGGGATAGCGGAAGGTGACCGGCAGCAGGGAGTCGCCCATCGTCCACTTCCCCGGTGCCAGCGAGCCCGGCAGCATGCTGACCAGGTCCACGGGGCCGAGGTTCTCCAAGGCTGCGAAGATGTCGGCGCGGGTGGGGTTGGGGCCGGCGTCGTAGAGTGCCCGCAGAGCCACGCGGTAGACGCTGCAGACCAGGCCCACCATGCCGTGCTTGTTGGTCTCGAGCGGGTCGCGGGGGTCGTAGTCCTCGCCCAGCGGGGAGTTCTCCCGGTACTCCCGCATGCACATGGTGTCGAAGGGCGTCGCCGCGGGATACTCGGGCAGACGGTACCGGCCCGCGTCGCCGTGCACCAGCAGCACCGTGCCGTCGTACAGGGCGCCCGCCGCCTCACCGCCGAACGTGACGATCAGGCCCGCCACCACTTCGTTGCCCTGGCTGTTGAAGTCGGAGTTGTAGAACCGCACGTCACCGGGGGCGAATCCCTGCGTCACCATCTCGGTTATGTAGGCAGGCAGCGAGACGGCGTTCAGCGTGGGGAACAGCACGTCCACATCCTCCTCCAGCAGGCGCTGGACGGATTCGGCCATGCCACCGATGCAGATGGAGGTGCCGGCGCAGTCGAGCACGTCGTACACCGGCACCTCGACACCCGCCGCCTCCAGCGCCGCCACCAGACTGGCCTCAGTGGCCTCCGCCTCACCCGGCGTGTTGGGTGCCACCACCCCGACACGGGCGCCGTCGAGGGCACCGGTGGCAATGAGGTACTCGGCGAGGGCGCGCAGGTTGGTCTCCAGGGTGGTGGCAGTGGTGAGCAGGCGACCGCCGCCCCGCCGCACGTACTCCTCCGGCAGGGCCTGGTGGCCGATGAGGGCGGAATCGTGCTCTTCGGTCACGCAGAGCTGCGCGGTCCCCTGGAAACTCGTCGTGTTCACCAGCACGACGGCCTCGTGGTCCTCGGTGGCCTCGATGCAGGCGGCGTTGCGCAACGTGTCGATGTCGGTGCCGCCGACGCCGAGGGCGGCCACCTCCACCAGTCGGAGATCGATCCTGCGCCCCCACACGCCGCTGCAGCGCTCGTTCACGATGCGGGTGAACGTGTCGAACATGTCGGTGGGGTCGCCGACGGGGGCGGCGAATCCCATGTCCACGATCTCCTCGATCTGTGTGCGCATGTGCACGAACGTGACCGTGTCGGCACCGATGCCGCTGTCGGTGGCGCGCCGCGGCTCGGCGGCTTCGCCGTGCGGGAAGCAGAAGGCCTCGAGCGAGCCGAACGGGTGGTCGCGGTCGAAGCCGCGCTGGAACTCGGCGAACACCCCGCCACGGGGGTCGACGTAGACGTCGGCGGATGTCTCATCGGCGGCACCGGCCGCGGTGTCCGCGGGAGCCGGAGCGGGAGCCGGAGTCTCGGCGGCCGCGTTGCCGGCGGGGCCGGTCGTCACGGGCTCGACGGCTTCGGCTCCTGCGGCCGGCGCGCTGTCCGCGGGCGCTGGGGGGTCGCCCGCCGCGTCGTCGCCGCCACCGGCGGCCGCCCCACCGGCGTCGCCCGAGGGCGCGCCTCCGCCGGCCGTCGTGCCGCCGGGGGCAGGCGCTACCGGCGCCTCGGGCGGGGCGGAGGCAGCGGCGCGCGTTCCGTCCTCGCCCCCACAGGCCGCCGCCGTCAGGACCACCGCCAGCGCCACGGCCGTCGCGCGCCCGAACCGGAACTCCCGTCCCACCGCGACTCAACATAGACGAGAGCGCGGTCCGACAGCACGCCCGGAGCAGTCGTTCACCGTCGGGCCGCCTCCCCGGACGGCCATCCGTTCAGAATTCGGGACCGACCCGGCCCGATGGGGCAGACTTTCGGCGGTGGAGTCCCACGCGCGGGCATCGCCTTTGCTGCAGGTACGCAACCTCTCCGCCGGCTACGGCCACGTTCGAGTGCTGTTCGGCGTGAGCTTCTCGCTGGCGCAGAGCGAGACGGTGGCCCTGCTGGGCGCCAACGGCGCCGGCAAGACCACGCTGCTGCGCACGCTCGGCGGCCTGCTGATGCCCAGCGAGGGAGCGGTGCGGCTCGGGACGAGGAACATCACCTACTCCGAGCCCGAGACCCGCTTCAGGGTCGGCATGGTGCAGTTGCGCGGCGGCGAGGGAACCTTCGCTCCCCTCAGCGTCGACGACAACCTGCGGGCGGCACTCATCGGCGCGGGCCTGCGTCGCGCTGAGGTTCTGGAACGGCAGGAGGAGGTGCTGGCCGTCTTCCCCGCCCTCGCCGAGCGGCTCGCCGATCCCGCCCGGGACCTGTCGGGCGGTCAGCGCCAGATGCTGGCCCTGGCGATGGTCCTCCAGCACCGGCCGGAGTTGCTGCTGATCGACGAGCTGAGCCTCGGCCTGGCGCCGATCGTGGTGCAGGAACTGCTCGGGGCACTGGCGCGGCTCCGTGAGCAGGGCCGCACGATGCTGGTCGTCGAGCAGTCCGTGAGCCTGGCCCTGGACCTCGCCGACCGCGCCATGTTCCTCGAGAACGGCAGGGTGGTCTTCGAGGGGCGCTCGGAGGACCTGCGCCCGCGTGAGGACCTGCTGCGAGCTGCCTTCCTGGAAGGATCGGAGACAGCCTCCGCGACCGCCACCGAAGGGACGGTCGAGCCGTGATCGAGGTGGTTGGCTGGGGGGTCTCGCAGCAGGACCTGCTCATCGGCGGCGTCACCGGGCTCACCTACGCCGCCCTCGCGGCCGGCTTCGTGCTCGTCTACCGGGCCAGCGGGATCCTGAACTTCGCGCACGCCGACGTCGGTGCGCTCTGCGCCGCCACTTTCGTGCTGATGCTGGCGGGATACGGGCTGAACTGGTGGATGGCGTTCGTCGTGGCGATCGTGGGCGGCTTCATCGTCGGCGGCGCCATCGAGTTGACGATCATCCGGAGGCTCTCGCAGTCCTCGCGGCTGGTGCTGCTCATCGCCACCATCGGCGTGGGTCAATTGCTCGTCCTGGCCCGGATCAACCTGCCGTCGGTGCTCCGGCCCGGACCCATCCCGCCGCCCTTCGACCTGCGCTGGGAGGTCACCGACGATCTCCGGATCCTGGGGCGCGAGCTCATCGTGATCATCGCCGTGCCGGTGATGGTGGGCCTCCTGGGATTGGTGCTGCACAAGACCCGCTTCGGGCTGGCAGCACGGGCGGCCGCCGCCAATCCCGAGACCGCCCGCACCTACGGCATCCCGACGCGCCGGATCTCGACCGCGCTCTGGGGCATCGCCGGGTCGCTCTCGGCTGCCACCGCCGTGTTCTTCGCACCGCTGGAGGGGGTGAGCGCCGCCCAGACCGGCACCGCCGCCCTGGCGCCCCCGCTGCTGTTGCGGGCCCTCGTCGTCAGCCTGATCGCCAGGATGCGCTCGCTGCCGATGACGCTGGTCGGCGGCGTCGGCGTCGGCATCGCCGAGAAGATCGTGCGCGACAACGTGGCGTCGGCCAACCGCTCCATCGTTGACCTGTTCCTGTTCGGTGCGGTGGTGGTGGCGGTGCTGTTCGCGGTCCGCGCCCGCCGGGACGAGGCGGGCTGGTCGCTGTCACCCAAGCTCCGGGCGGTGCCGAGAGAGTTCGGCGACCTGGCGATCGTGCGCCATCTGGGCACCATCGGGCTGGGCGGCATCTTCCTGTTCCTGGGCCTGCTCGGCTGGCTGCTGGATTCCCCCACGTCCCTGTGGCTCTGGACGGGGATCCTCATCCACACGATGGTGGCCCTCTCGCTCACATTGCTGACCGGCTGGGCGGGGCAGATCTCCCTGGGACAGTTCGCCTTCGTGGGCCTGGGGGCGTTCTGCCTGGTGGCGCTGACCAGGGGGCATGACATCCCTGTCCCGTTGAACGCCTTCGACCTGTCGCTGCAGCTGAACTGGGGCCTGGCGGTGGTGCTTTGCACGCTGATCGGTGCGCTGGCGGCGCTGGTCATCGGCGTTCCCGCCCTGCGGGTGCGCGGCCTGTTCCTGGCGGTCGCCACGCTGGCCTTCGCGGTGGCGTCGGCCAACTGGATCCTGGCACAGGACGTCTTCACCGGCGGCACCACCGCGGTGCGCCCCGTCAGCGAGCCGGTGCTGGGACCGTTCGACTTCGGCGCCTCCCGCAAGTCCTTCTACTTCCTCTGCCTGGGGTTCCTGATCGTGGTGACCGTGCTGCTGGCAAGGTTGCGGCACACGGGCATCGGACGCTCGCTGCTGGCGGTGCGGGAGAACGAGGAGATGGCTGCGGCCAGCACGGTGTCGGTGACCCGCATGAAGATCATGGGTTTCGCCATCGCCGGCGCGGTGGCGGCCCTGGCGGGCGCCCTCTACGGGACCCTGCAGGAGAACCTCAGCCCCGCCAACACGTTCGCACCCGAGTTCTCGATCGACGTGGTGGCCATCTCGGTGATCGGCGGGCTGGGCTCGATCGCCGGACCGTTCCTGGGAGTGCTCTGGGTCAAGGGCATCCCGGCGCTCTTCGACCCGACGGCGCCCCCGGAGTCGATCCGTCTCGTCACCTCCGGCATCGGCCTGCTGCTGTTGCTGCTCTACCTGCCGGGCGGTCTCGTGCAGTTCCTCTACAACGGGCGCGACTACCTGCTGCACATGATCAGCCGCTCGCGCTTCGGGGCGCGCGCCTCGCCGCCGAAGCCCGCACCGATTCCGGTCTCGGCACTCACCGTGCCGCCGAGACCGGCCGTCCCCGACTCGCCGGTGTGGCTGCGCACGCAGGCGCTCAGTGTCAGCTTCGGGGGAAACAGGGCGGTGCGGGAGGTCGACTTCGAGGTGCGCCGCGGCGAACTGGTCGGGCTCATCGGCACCAACGGTGCCGGCAAGTCCACCCTCATGAACGCGGTCAGCGGGTTCGTGCCGGCCTCGGGCGCCGTGGAACTGCTCGGAGTCGACGTGTCGGACCTCAGGGCGCACGCGCGTCACCGGCGCGGCCTGGGTCGCACGTTCCAGTCGGCGCGCCTGTACCCCGACCTGACGGTCACCGAAACGCTGATGGTGGCACTCGAGGCGCGGCGCCGGTCGTTGCTGCTTCCGTCCCTGCTGGGCCTGCCGCCGTCGCCGGCCGCCGAACGGCACAAGCGCGCGGAGGCTGCCGAACTCGTCGACTATCTGAGACTCGGGGACTTCGCCGGCTACTTCGTCTCCGAACTCTCCACCGGCACCCGCCGCGTCGTGGAACTGGGCTGCATGCTGGCGAGCGACGCCCGCGTCCTGATGCTCGACGAGCCGACAGGCGGTCTGTCCCAGCGGGAGACCGAGGAATTCGGACCCAGGATCAAGGAGGTGCAGACCGAACTCGACGCCGCGGTCGTCGTGATCGAGCACGACGTGCCGCTCGTCATGGGCATCTCGGACCGGATGTACTGCCTGGAGGCCGGGGCGGTCATCTCGGTGGGGACACCCGCGCAGTTGCGAGCCGACCCCGCCGTCATCGCCTCCTACCTGGGCTCCGACGAGCGGCTGACCGGCGACGGCCGCAGTTGAGGAGGCGATCCGCCGGGTACGCCTCGGCTCCCGGACCGCTCAGCGCCGGAGCGCCCTGACCAGCCGATCCAGGATCTCCTCCAGCAGAGTCGTGGAGGTGCCGAAGTTGAGGCGCACGTGGCCCTCACCGCCAGTGCCGAACTCGTGGCCTTCGGACGTGCGGACCTGCGCCCTCTCCAGGAGCCTGGCAGCGGCATCGCGACCCAGGTCGAGCGCCGACAGATCCAGCCAGGCCAGGAACGTCGAGGCCGGTAGGTGACAGCCCACCGCGGGCAACTCGGTCGCCAGCACGTCGACGACGAGACGCCGGTGCCGGTCGAACAACGCCACGAGATCGTCGAGCCAGCCGGCGCCCTGCTGCCAGGCGGTGAGCGCCGCCTCGACCCCGGCACGTCCCACACCGCCGAGGAGGTGCGCCGGCATCGCCGACTCGAAGCGATCAAGCAGGTCCTCGTCGCCAAAGACGGCGATGGCCGCCCGCAGGCCGGAGATCGCGAAGGCCTTCCCTGCCGAATAGAGGGCCACGGTGTGCCCAGCGGCGTCCGGCAATGCGAGTGTCGGGTAGTGGCACCCGCCCGGGTAGACGAGATCGAAATGGATCTCGTCGCTGACGAGGATCACGTCGTGCCGGCGGGTCAGTTCCACCATGACCTGCAGGTCCTGCCGGCCGTAGAGGTGGCCGGTGGGGTTGTGGGGGCTGCACAGCAACAGGATGCGAGCGGCCGGTTCCCGCTCGAGCAGCGCCGCCAGGTCGTCCAGTTCCAGGCGCCAGCCGTCGGCGTCGTGACGCAGCGGGCACTCCAGGCTGCGGCGGCCCAGCTCGGGGGCGACGTCGTGGAAGTACGGGTAGACCGGAGGCGTGGTGATGACGCCCTCGCCGGGCTCGGAGAACGCCGCCACGACGGCCCAGATGCCCTGCAGGACGTCGGCGGTCGGGACCACGAGTTCGGGATCGGGGCGCCAGCCGTGCCGCTGCGCCGCCCAGTCGGCGAATGCGTGGCCGAGCTCGTTCGCCCGCCGGCTGTAGCCGACATCGGGCAGGTCGGCGAGACGGCGGAGGGCGTCTCGCACCACCGGCGGGGGGCCCAAGTCGTGCTCGGCGATCCAGGCCGGCAGCACGCCCGGTGGATCGATGCCCCACTTCAGGTTGCCGCCTGCCCGCTTGGCCGACTCGTCCACCCGATCGGCGACACCGTCGAATACACCACCGGCGCTGTCGTTGCCCGACTCGCCGCGCCTCACGCCCGCCATTGTGGCACCCGCGGCCGGAAACGTGACCACGTCTGCCCGGCCCTGCTCAGGCAGGACGGTACGCTCGCGTGCGTGCCGCTGACCGATCGTGACGATCTCCACGATGAGGTTCTGCTGCGGCTCGAGGCAAAGGGCCGGCGATTCACGTCCAACCACCGTCTCGTGATCGACGTGCTGGCCGACGCGGGCCGGCCGCTGACCATCCCGGAGATCCTGCCGCGCACGCCGCAGGTCCCCCAGAGTTCGGTCTACCGGACCCTCACCGTGCTCGAGGAGGCCGGAGCGGTCAGCCGCCTGACCATGGGATCCAACCATGCCCACTTCGAGCTGTCCGAACTACTCGGCCGCCACCACCACCATCTCGTGTGCCGTGCCTGCGGCTCCATCGTGGACATCGACCTGGACCCCGAGATCGAGCAGGCCGTTGAAGCGGAACTGAACCGCTCGGCCCTCGTGCACGGCCTTCGCATTGACGAGCACAGCATCGACGCCTTCGGATACTGCGCCGACTGCTCCTGATCCGCTCCGGATCGAAGGGGCTCCCAGCGGGAGCGGATGCTCCGCCAACCCCGCCGGGCGAAGGTCCACAGCGGAGATGAACGTCGATTCAGGCGGGGCCCCTCAGCCGGACTGCTCAGGCGTGGGCGCGCTCGTCGTGGTCACCGTGGCCGTGGGCATGGTCGTCCAGCACCAGCAGGCGGTCCGCCGGATGCTCACAACACTCCTCGCCGGCAGCGGGCGGCTCGCAGCAGTCGGACTCGGGCCCGCAGCAGATACCGGCCTGCACGATCCGTCCCCGGTAGGAGGCCTGCAGGACCTCGGCGGTGAGGACCTCGGCCGGCGGCCCCTGCGCCACCAAGCGGTTCGCCAGCAGCACCACGTGATCGCAGCGGCGCGCCTCGTCCAGATGGTGCGTGGAAAGGACCACGATTGCACCCCTGGCACGTTCTGCGTTGATCACCTCCAGGATCCTCCCCTGGCTCGCCAGGTCCAGACCGGTGATCGGCTCGTCGAGCAGCAGGAGATCGCCCTCCTGCGTGATGATCTGCGCCATGAGCACCCGCTGGCGCTGACCGGCGGACAGTTCGCCGAACTGCCGACCGAGCAGGTCGGCGACCTCCAGCAGTTCCGCGGCGTCGCGGACGCGGCGGCGGTCGGCGGCGGTCAGCCGGCCGACGAGCCCCCGGAACCTGTAGTGCCCCATGCCGATGACCTCGCGCACCGTCAGCGGCATCCAGATGCCGATGCCGTGCTGGTGCGGCATGTACGCCACCCGGTCGGGTCCCTCGACGGTGCCGGATGCGGGGTCGATGAGCCCGGCCAGCACGTGCAGGAGCGTTGTCTTGCCCGAGCCGTTGGGGCCGATGAGGGCTGTCACCGAGCCAGCCCGCAGATGGATCGTGACATCGCTGAGCGCCGGGCGATCCCCGTAGCTGAAAGTGACGCCGTCGGCACGCAGCGACGGACGCCCGCCGATGGTCTCCGACTCGCGGGCCTGCTCGATGACCGTTGTCATGGCAGCCGAGAGGCTTCCTGCAGCCGGGCAGATCCTGCTGGTACAAGGTCTCCCACGTCTCTCACGCTAGCGGCGCGGGGCGCCGGGCGGAACGCCGTTCGAATCATGCGAGCCTCCTCCGGTCTGTTGATCCGCCCGGTTGGTGTTCGGTGGATCCGCGATCCCATAGCGAGCCCCTGGTTGAGATCGGTCCTCTGGTGACCCTGTCGCTGGGATTGGTTCTCACAAGTGAGATCCGTTCTCATTTGCAGTATACTTTCGGGTATGAATCTCATTCTGAATCTCGGTCCAGCAACTCAGATCCGCCGCGCTCTCGCCGCAGTGCGCGGGACGCCGCTCCGGCGAGCGATCGCAATCGCCTGCGCGCTGGCACTTGTGCTGGCAAGTTGCGCATCCGACGAGCCCACGGCCACTGCTCCGGCCGCGGGCGCCCCGGCCCCGCCGCCGGCCGAACCCACCGCCCCGCCGCCGGCCGAGCCCGCCACCCCGCCCTCGCCCACCGAGGCCCCGGCCGCGGCGACCGAGAGCGACGGCGACCAGCCGCCGGCCCAGATCATCGCCACCACGACGATCTGGGCGGACATCGCCCGGAACGTGGCCTGCGGGGGGCTCGCCGAGGTGGAGTCCATCATCCCGCCGGTCGCCGACCCGCACGACTTCGAGGCGTCCATGGCCGACCGCGCCCGGCTCGACGCCGCCGACCTGATCGTGGAGAACGGCCTGGGACTCGAGCAGGCGTTGGCGGACACCCTCGCCTCGGCGGAGGCCGACGGCACACCGATTTTCTCCGCGGCCGCGCAGGTGACGACCATCGAGTTCGACGCCGACATGTTCGGAGGCCACGGACACGAGGACGAGCACGACCACGACGAAGAGGACGACCACGACGACCACGAGGACGAGCACGACCACGACGAAGAGGACGACCACGACGACCACGAGGACGAGCACGACCACGACGAAGAGGACGACCACGACGACCACGAGGACGAGCACGACCACGACGAAGAGGACGACCACGACGACCACGAGGACGAGCACGACCACGACGAAGAGGACGACCACGACGACCACGAGGACGAGCACGACCACGACGAAGAGGACGACCACGACGACCACGAGGACGAGCACGACCACGACGAAGAGGACGACCACGACGACCACGAGGACGAGCACGACCACGACGAAGAGGACGACCACGACGACCACGAGGACGAGCACGACCACGACGAAGAGGACGACCACGACGACCACGAGGACGAGCACGACCACGAGGAAATGGACGACCACGACGACCACGACGAGCACGACCACGGCTCGGAGGACCCGCACGTGTGGCTCGATCCGGTGCGAGTGGCACAGGCGGTCGAGAGCCTCGCGGCAGTGCTCGTGGACCAGCACGGACTGGACGCGGGAAGGGTCTCGGCCTGCGTCGACGCCTATCTGGCCGAACTCGGCCAGCTCCACGAGGACATCACCGACACCCTGGCCACGGTGCCCTCAGCGAGCCGCAAGCTCGTGACCAACCACGACGCGTTCGGCTATTTCGCCGACCGCTACGACTTCGAGGTCATCGGCACCGTCATCCCGTCGCTCTCGACGCTGGCGGAGCCCAGCCCGGCGAGCCTGGAGGCGCTGGCGGAACTCATCGAGGAGACCGGGGTACCGGCCATCTTCTCCGAGTACCTCAGCCACAGCAGGGACATCGCGGCCGCTCTGGCCGACCGGCTCGACGGCGTCAGCGTGGTCAGCCTCTATTCCGGCGCCCTCGGCGAGGAGGGGTCAGGGGCCGAGACCTACCTCAACATGATGCGTCACAACGCCCGGACCATCGCCGAGGCACTGGGCGGCTGAAGGGCCCCCACCAGCAGGAACCGCGGCCGGCCGCGCCGGCGGCCGGCCGCGCAGGCCGGTCCGGCGGGACTCAGGTTGCCAATGGCTCTCATTCTCCGAGCGACTAGAACACCCCTGTGGAGTTCCTGACCGACCCCTGGGCCTGGTGGATCGAGCCGTTCGCCGCCAACCCGTTCATGCAACGGGCCCTCTACGCCGGCCTGCTGGCGGTGCTCTCCTGCTCGATCATCGGCACCTGGGTCGTCCTGCGGGGGCTCAGCTTCCTGGGCGACGCTCTGGCCCACGGAGTGCTCCCCGGCATCGCCATCGCCACCATCCTCGGCGGGAACGTGACGCTCGGCGCCCTGCTGGCGGCTCTCGTCGTCGTCAGCGGGATCGGTGCCCTGCGCCGCTACTCGCCGCTACCCACCGACACCGCCATCGGCCTGCTGTTCGTCGGCATGCTTGCGTTGGCCGTGGTCATCATGTCCGGTCAGTCCGGCAGCTACGGGGGCGATCTCACCGCGCTGCTGTTCGGTTCGATCACCGGTGTTGACGACGCCGACATCCAGCGCCAGATCATCACCACCGCCATCTCCGCGGGCGGCTCGCTGCTGCTCTACCGGGCCTTCCTGGTACTCACCTTCAACGAGACCCAGGCCCAGATACTCGGCCTCCGGCCGCGGCTCACGCACTTCCTGCTCCTGGCGCTGCTGGCGGCGGCCATCGTCTCCTCGTTCGAGGTGGTCGGCACGCTGCTGGTGTTCGCCCTGCTGATCGGGCCGCCGGCCACCGCGGCGCTGCTGCTGCGGCGGGTGCCGCTGATCATGGCGGCGGCAGTGCTGCTCGGGGCGATCACCACGACGATCGGGATCCTCGTCAGCTACCACCACGACACCGCGGCGGGGGGCACCATGGCGCTCAGCTCGGTGGCACTGTTCCTGGCTGTGCTGGCGCTGAAGGTCTTCGGCAGTTGGGCTATCGAGCGCCTGCGTCCCGCACTGCGTCGAACAGGTAGCGCCCCGACGACCGCTGCGCCAGGATGAGGTAGGAGCGCTCGCCGGCCACGTCGTTGCGCACCAGCGTGCAGGCCACCCGCGCCACGGACGCCCCACAGACTGCGCCGTCGGGAAACATCGCCTCGGTGGTGTCGATGCTGCACACGGCTGCCAGGACCTCCGGTGTGGCCGGTCCGGTCAGCCGGAACATCGCCAGGCCATGCGTGAGGTTCACCGTGACGGCGCCGGGTGCCGGTGGCTCGGAGCCGGATCGCTCCCCCAGCAGCAGCCACTCCCCGGGCCGGACGCCACAGACCAGCGAGCCCTCTCCGGCGGTCGTGGCGGCGCCGAAGTCAACTCCCAGATGCCGCTCCGCCTCCCCGTTGGGTTCGAAGCTCTCGTACACCAGCAGCTTCGGGGTCGCCGACTCGTCAGTGAGCCTCCAGCCGGTACCGCTCGCCTCACCGGCGCCGCCGTCGGCCACGGGTCCGATGAATGCGGGAGTATCAGACACGGAGGCGCTCACCTTCGGGATCGAAGTGGGCATGGTGGGCGGTGATCACAGCTGAGCGGCGACGGCCGTCGGTGCCGACAATGGCGAGGGTGCTCTCGGGGGCGGCGTGGGCGGCCTCCACCTGCGCCAGGCAGATCGAGCGCTCCAGCGTGGGCGAGAACCGCGACGAGGTGATGCGTCCGATGATCCGTTCGTTGCCGTCAGGCCCGGCGGCAACGAGCTGGCAGGCCTCCGGGGGGACGTAGGAGGGATCGGTCGGTTGCACGGCCACTAGTCGCGGCGGCGCATCGGGCGTCCTGCCGGGCTCACCCTCCAGTGCCCACTGGAGCTCGGGTCGGCCCGCGAAGTCCTCCTTGTCGAGCTTGATCAGCCACTCCAGGCCGGCCGTCGGGGCCTTCGTCAGGGCGTCGGTGTCCTGGCCGACGATGAAGTGTCCCTTCTCGAGGCGCATGATCCGCTGGGCCTCGAGGCCGAACGGCGCCACGCCCAGGTCGGCGCCGGCGGCAAGCAGCGCCTGCCACACGTGCGGTCCGTGACCGGCCGGCACGTGCAACTCGTAGGACAGCTCGCCGGTGAAACCGATGCGCCACATGACGCAGCCCGCCACGCCGGCCACGGCGCCCGTGCGCACCTGCATGTACTTGAACGCCTCCGGGTTGAGGTCGACGCCGTCGACGAGGCGCTCCAGCAGGGTCCGCGACCGAGGCCCCGCCACGTTGATGCTGGTGTAGGCGTCGGTCACGGGCGTCACCCGCACCCGCCAGTCGGGGTGCTCGGTCTGCAGCCAGTTCTGGATCCAGATCTCCATGGTGCCCGCACCCGAGCTGGTGGTGCTCATCAGGTAGTGCTCCTCGCCCAGGCGCCCGGCGACGCCGTCGTCGAGGATCACGCCGTCTTCGGCGCACATCACGCCGTAGCGCACCGCGCCGATCGCCAGGCGCCGCCACTTGTTGACATAGAGGAGGCTCAGCAACTCGGTGGCGTCGGGCCCTTGCACGTCGAGCTTGCCGAGCGGGCTCACGTCGATGATGCCGACGTTTGCGCGGACGTTGCGGACCTCCGCGGCAGGATCGCCGTAGTGCTCGGGACGGATCCACTGGCCTGCCTGGATGGGTGCCATCCCGGCGGCGACGTGGAGGTCGTGCAGTGACGAGATGCGCTCCGGCTCGAACATCCGCCCCGCCAGCGCTCCCAGCGTCACAGGGGCGTACGGAGGCCGCCAGGTTGTGGTGCCCACCTCGGCGATGGTCGAACTGGTGGCCTCGGCGAGGACGGCCACCGTGTTGACCGTCTCGAGCTTGCCCTGCGCCGAACCCATGGTGGCCGTGGTCCAGCGCTTGACGAGTTCCACGGAGTCGAAGCCTTCAGCGGCGCCGTGTCGCAGGTCGCGGGAACTCACGTCCTCGGAGAGGTCCACGATGCCGTCGGTGCTCGAGCGATACAGCTCGGGGTGCGGATCGCGGCTCAACCCGGCTCGCTCGTCGGGCGGGTACGGAGGCTCCGGACCGCCCACCGGCGCGGCCCAGGCGGTGGCAATCTGCAGGCGGTGCGCCAGCGCAGCGGCGCGTGCGGCCGCCAGGCGACCGGTGGCCTCGCCGTGCGCCACCAGTTCGTCGAGCGAACCGTCACCGGCCAGACCGCCGGTGCTGAGCACGGTCCCCTCCTCGAGGTGCGGGGATCCGGGCGGCGATGGGAAGAAACGGGCCGTCGCCGGATCGTAGGTGGGCCGGACCCCGGCCATGTTCAGAAGCGATGTGGGCGCGGTCCAGCCGGCCGCGGTCACCAGCAGGTCGGCCTCCAGCCGGGTGCCGTCGGACAGCACGACCCGCTCCACACAGCTGCGGGGCCCGAGCGCGGCGGTCACCGTGCGGCCCGCCCGCGCGTCCACCAACTCCACCTCGGCACCTGCCGCGTCGAGGTCGCCGGCTGCTGCGTCGCCCGCCTCGTTGGCGCTGAAGACGACCGCTCTGGTTCCCGGACGCACTGCCCAGAGGTTGAGAAGCCGGCGCACTCCCTGGGACAGCATCACGCCCGGGCGGTCGTTGCCGGCGAAGGTGTACGGGCGCTCGATCAGTCCTGCCGCCACGACGAGGACCTTGGTCCGCGCTTTGATGAGTCGCTCAGGGCCTGCCCCGCCCCGCTCCACGATGGCGAGCCAATTGTCCTCCCAACGGCCGGCGACGGTGGCGTCGGTGAGGATCTCCACGCCGGCGGCGTGGGCGGCATCGATCAACCCGGTGGCGAGGGCACGCTCACTCTCGCCGCCCCAACGCAGGTGGCCGCCGGGGGTGTGATCGTGCTCCACCAGGAGCACCCGCGCCCCTGCCGTGGCGGCCGCCGTCGCCGCCGCCAGCCCCGCCGGTCCCCCGCCGGCCACCACCACGTCGGGATGGGCGTAGCGCTTGTCGTGGCGCCGCGGCGCGCTGTCGGGATCGACGACGCCCCCGGGGGCGAAGCGCGCCAGCACCTTCTCGTAAGCGGGCCACAGCCGGCGCGGCCGCATGAAGGTCTTGTAGTAGAAGCCCGCGCTGAGGGCGCGTCCACCGGCGGCGGTGAGCGCCTTGGCATCCCAGCGCAGCGACGGCCAGGCGTTCTGCGCCGACACCGCCATGCCGGCCTCCAGCAGCCGGTGGCCGGCGCGCACGTTCGGCTCCTCGCCCACCTGCACGAGCGTGTTCGGATCCCAGTAGTCGGCCGTCAGGATCCCGCGGGGCCGGTGGTACTTCATGCTGCGGGAGAACACCCGGCAGCCGCCGGCCGCCAGCGCCGAGGCGATCGTGTCGCCCGCCAAGCCGCTGACCGCGCGCCCGTTCCAGGTGAAGGTCAGCGGGCGTTCGCGGTCGATCACCTCGCCGGGCCGTGCGGGCAGCCGGGCAGGACTCACCGGCACCGCCCGCTCGTCATTCTGGCCAAGGGCCCGACCCGGACCCGATCCGGGGCCGGAACCCAATGGGGCCCTGGATCCCGGCCTCCGCCGGGATGACGACAGTATGAAGGCACTATGGTCATTGCCGGCCTCCGCCGGAACGACGGGAGTATGAAGGCACCACGGTCATGGCCGGCCTCCGCCGGAACGACGGGAGTGTGTAGCCGCCGCAGTCACGGCCCGTCGCATCGTCATTCCAGCGAAGGCCGGAATCCAGTGGTGCAGGCACCGCAGTCATGGCCGGTCCCGGCCCGGGAGCTCGTCGCTGCGAGCCAGCGGCGGGTTCTGGAAGCGGTTCTCGCCGCGGTGACGCTCGGCGACGAAGAAGCGCCCGCAGCCGAGGCGGCAGTACCAGGTCTCGCGGGTCCAGCCCGCCGGGTTGTGCTCCTCGTAGAGATAGGCGCGCCATTCCTGCGGTGTGGTGGCCGACGGGTCCGGCCGCGGTTCGCTCTCCCCCACCAGCGTGAGGTCAGCGGAGTTGCGGGGGCCGCAGTGGGGACAGGGCACGAGCAGCATCAGTGCCCCACCGCCGCCGCGCCCTTCTCGCCCACCAGCCGGTCCTCGGAGAACCGGCTCAGCTTGAAGGGCTCGATGAGATCCGGGGTCTCGGCGGAAGCGATGCAGGCGGCCAGCTGCTCGCCTGCCACGGGGGCGGCCTTGAACCCGTAGGTCCCCCAGCCCACGTCGCAGAAGAACCCCGCCACGGGCGTCGGCCCGATGATCGGCGAGTAGTCGGGGGTCATGTCGCAGAGCCCCGACCATTGCCGCAGCAGCCGCATCCGCCCGAGGCCGGGCATGAGCTGGAGGACATGGCCGGAGAGCTCCTCGGCGAAGGCCAGCGAGCCACCGGTGTCGTAGGTGGCGATCGGATCGACCGCCGCGCCGAAGACAAGTTCGCCCCGGTCGGTCTGGCTGACGTAGACGTGCAGCGAGCCCGACACCACCACTGCCGGCAGGAACATCTTGACCGGCTCGGTGACCGCGGCCTGCAGCGGGTGGGTGGAGATCGGCAGCCGCAGGCCGGCCATGGCCGCGACCAGCGACGCCCAACCTGCCGTGCAGTTCACGACCACCGGCGCCGAGACGTCTCCCCGGCTGGTGCGGACGCCCGTGACGTGCCCGCCGGGACCTTTCCCGCCCGGTCCGTCGCCGCCGGCCACGTCGATGTCGAGCACCTCGGTGTTCTGGTGCATCTCGACACCCAGGGCAGCAGCCGCCCGGGCGTATCCCCACACCACCGCGTCGTGGCGGACAATGCCCCCGGGCGGGTGGTGCAGGGCGCCCAGGATCGGATACCGGGGATTCCCGGAGGTATCGAGAGCGGGCACGAGCCGCTTGATCTCCGTCGGGCCGATCACCTCGGAGTCCACACCCTGGTGCTTGTTCACCTCGGCCCGCCAGCGCATCGTGCGCAATGCGCCGTCGCTGTGCGCCAGGGTCAGGTGGCCCCGGCGGGAGAACATCACGTTCAGATTGAGATCGACGGCCAGCCGCTCGTACAGCCGCACCGAGCGGTCGTAGAAGGCCACGCCGTCGGGCGTGAGGTAGTTGGAGCGCACGATCGCCGTATTGCGCCCCGAGCCGCCGCCGCCCAGATAGCCCTTGTCCAGGACGGCCACGTCGGTGATTCCCCAGTTCGAGGCGAGGTAGTAGGCGGTCGCCAAGCCGTGTACGCCCCCGCCCACCACGACCGCGTCGTAACTGCTGCGCAATTCGCCGCTGCGCCAGATCGGCGGCCAGGGACGCTTGCCGCGCCGCAGCAGCGCCAGCGCCGAGTAGCGGGCCGGGTAGCGGGCGCGGCGGCGTTTCGGCCGGTCGACCTGCGCCACGCCGGCACTCCTACCGGCCATCGCTCGACTCGGGGCGGGCCACCGGTTCAGCGGGCCGCGCTCGGGTAGACCTTCAACGACAGGAACCGCACGGGGAGTTCCACCAAGGCGGTGGGGCCGTGGGCGACCTCGCCCTGGAGCTGCATGGTGTCGCCAGCTTCCAGCAGGTAGCGGTTGGCGCCGTAGCCGTACTCCATGGAACCCTCCAGCATGTACAGCAGCTCGGTGCCCGGGTGCTGGTACAGCGGGAAGACCTCGTCCGCGGTCGAGAGCGTGATGAGCAGCGGCTCGATCTGCCGGTCGGGGCCGCGCAGCGCGCCGAGGCTCCGGTAGCTGCGTCCCTTGCCGCTGCCGGAGTGGATGATCTCGGTCCCCTCGCCGGCGCGCACGATGATGGCGTCGTGCTCCTCGTCGAGCCCCCGGAACAGGGCCGTGATGGGGACGTTCCCGGCTCGGGCGAGGCCGCTGAGGGTGGCGATGCTCGGTGCCGTCCTGCCGTGCTCGATCTTGGAGAGCATGCCGATCGACACTTCGGCCGCCTCGGCGAACTGCGCCATGGTCAGACCGAGGTCCCGGCGGATGGAGCGCACCCGCTCCCCGACCACCGCGCACACCTGCTCGGCGCGGAGCTCGTCGGGCGGCGTCGCCGCGTCCTCGAGAGCTGCAAGAGGCTCGTCCGCCGCACCGGACGCGTGCGCGCCGCCGAGACCGCCGGATTCCGCGGTCATCGCCGCACAGGTCGGGGGCCACGGGCCATCATCGGCGCCCCGCGGTCCGGGCGATCGTCGAGCACTCAGAACAGTTCGAGGTAGGCGTCCACCTCGAACTGCGTCACCTGCTCGTGCCAGCGGCGGAACTCCTCGCGCTTCACCTCCGAGAAGTAGTCCACGTAGTCGCCGCCGGGGGTGGCGCCGAACGCGGCCCGTAGCACGTCGTCGCCCGCCAGGTTCTCGGCCGCGTGCAGCAGCGTCGGCGGCATCGCCACGATGCCCCGTTCGGCGACCTCGGCGAGGCTGAGGGTGTAGAGGTTGTCGAGGTTCGGCTCCCCGGGGTCGGCCCCGGCGTCGATGCCGGCCAGCCCGCAGCCCAGGAGCCCGGTGAACGCCAGGTACGGGTTCGCCGAGCCGTCGAGGGCACGCACCTCGATGCGTCCGGGCTCGGGCACCCTGATCATCTGCGTGCGGTTGTTGCCGCCGTAGGAGACGTAGGCGGGCGCCCACGTGGCACCCGAGTCGGGGGGCCCGACACCCATGCGCTTGTAGGAGTTGACCGTGGGGCACAGGACGGCCACCAGGGCGGTGGCGTGGCGCAGGATCCCCGCGACGAAGCTGTAGGCGAGCGGGCTGAGCCCCAGGCCGCGCGGATCACAGTCGGTCTCGAAGAGAGGCTCGTCGGCCTCGGCCGACCAGAGGCTCATGTGGGCATGCAGGCCGTTGCCGGTCTTGTCGCCGAAGGGCTTGGGCATGAACGTGGCGTGCAGCCCCCGCCGCTGGGCAAGGGTGTGCATCATGAGCCGCAGGATGATGAGGCGATCGGCGGTGGTGAGTGCGTCGGAGTACTCGAAGTTCTGCTCGAACTGCCCGTTGGCGTCCTCGTGGTCGTTGGCGTAGTTGCCCCAGCCCAGGGCGTCCATGTGCCGGGAGACCTCGGTGAGGTGGTCGAGCATGCGGGTGAGGCCCCGGGCGTCGTAGCACGGCAGGTCGCTGAGGTCCCGCTCGTCGGCCACGCGGATCGTCCCGTCGTCGTTGCGGGCCAGCAGGGAGTACTCGGCCTCCACGCCTGCCTTCAGCACGAGGTTCCGCTCGGCGGCCGCCGCCAGCGCCCGCTTGAGGATGACCCGCGGGGCGTACGGCCACGCCTCACCCTCCACCGTGGGGTCGCACTGCACGGCCGCCACGTTGGGCTGCCACGGGAGCACCATGTACGAGTCCGCATCGGGTATGGCCAGGATGTCCGGGTCGGCGGGCGTCTGCCCGATGGGCCCTGCGGCGAACCCGGCGAACCCGGCGCCCTCGGTCATCAACCCCTCCAGGTTGCTGACCGGCACCAGCTTGGCGCAGGGCTTGCCGTGCATCTCCACGAACATGGCGTAGATGAACTCGACGCCGTCGTCGGCGACCCGTGCCCGAATCTCGTCGATCCTGTCGTTGCTCATGTCCAACTCCCTGTGACTCCCTGTCGTTGCCGGGCCCGGCACCCGCCGGGACCGAGCGTACGCAAGCGTCGCGCGCCTCGACGCACGTCGCGCCGGCCTGTCGCCTGCTCGTCTCGACGTGCTCGCCCGCCTCCGCTCTCCTCGGGATCCCGCTCCCTGAGCACCTCGCTGAGGATCAGTATCCGGAGGAAAATTATTTCACTATAATAGTGCAACAGAATCGGTCGTGCGGTGCACGCCCCGGCCGGTCGCTCGGGCCGGATTCGTGAACGGCAGCGGCGCGGAGTTCCGAGGAATCGACAGAGGCAACCATGTGCGGAATCGTCGGGCTGTTCCTGAAAACGCCCCGCCACGAGAACGAATTGGGTCTGCTGGCGGCGCGCATGCTGGAGCAGATGCGCGATCGGGGACTCGACAGCGCCGGCTTCGCCGTCTACTCCGACGACAACGAGGAGCGGGTCAAGATCACGGTCCTGGCCGAAGGCTTCGAGCCGGATTGGGGCACGATCCGCCAAGGGTTGGCCGGCGCCCTCGGCGCCGATGTCTCGCTCGACCGGATCGGTGACCACGCCACCTTCACCACGCGAGGAGACGGAAGGGCGGCGCGCCAGTGGCTCATCGACAACCTGCCCGGGGCCACCGTGTTGAGCTACGGGCACGCCATCGAGCTGTTCAAGGCGGTGGGAGACCCCAGGGGCGTCGCCGAGCGATACGGGCTGGCGCGGCGCCGCGGCACCCACGCCATCGCCCACACGCGCATGGCCACCGAGTCGGCGGTGACCACGAACGGATCGCACCCCTTCTCCACGGGCGCCGACACGTGCCTGGTGCACAACGGCTCGCTCTCGAACTACAACCGGCTCCGCGAGGTGCTCGAGAACAAGGGCGAGACCTTCCAGACCGAGAACGACTCCGAGGTGGCCGCGGGGTATCTGTCGTGGCGCCTGCGGGAGGGTGACACCATCGGCGAGGCGCTCGAGCGAAGCCTCGACGACCTCGACGGCTTCTACACGTTCGCCGTCGGGGTACGCGACGGGTTCGCCGTTCTGCGCGACCCCATCGCCTGCAAACCGGGCGTCATCGCCGAGACCGACGACTGGGTGGCCATGTCGTCGGAGTACCGGGGCATTGCCGTGCTGCCCGGAGCGGCTGACGCCGACATCTGGGAGCCGGCCCCGGCGGTGGTCCACACCTGGAGCCGGGAGCGATCATGACCGGCACCGAACCCGCGACCGCCGCTCTGCTGGACCTCGCCGGCGGCGACCTCCGGTCGGTGAACCGGACCCTGCACGAGGCACGCACGGGCGGATTCACGATCCGCAACCCGCAGGGAGCACACGCCGTGGCCGCCGGCCTGGATGCTCCGCTGGCCGTCACCGTGGAGGGCCACGTCGGCTACTACTGCGCGGGCATGAACAAGCAGGCTCAGGTGACCGTGCACGGCAACGCAGGCCCCGGCCTGGCCGAGAACATCATGTCGGGGACGGTCCGGATCACGGGCAACGCCAGCCAGTCAGCAGGGGCGACCGGCCACGGTGGGCTGGTGGTGATCGAGGGCAACGCCTCAGCCCGCTGCGGCATCTCCATGAAGGGCGTCAGCATCGTGGTGGGCGGCAACGTCGGGCACATGAGCGCCTTCATGGCCCAGGCCGGCGATCTGATCGTGCTCGGCAACGCCGGATCCGACCTCGGCGACTCCATCTACGAAGCCCGGTTGTTCGTGCGCGGCACGGTTGCGAGCCTCGGTGCCGACTGCGTGGCCAAGGAGATGCGTCCCGAGCACCACGAACTCCTGGCCGACACCCTCGCCACCGCCGGCCTCGACGCCAACCCCGCCGACTTCACCCGCTACGGCTCAGCCCGCCGCCTCTACAACTTCAAAATCGACGACGTCGACGCCCTCAGCGCCCCCCCGCGAGCGCAGGATGCCACGAACCCGGCCGCGCGAGAGAGAGCGCTCGTCCAAGACACTTCCGACGACCCGGGAGGGCGGGGGGCGCCGGGGGGCGGCCCCGGCGCGATTTCGCCGGACGCGCCGCCGACAGCCACCGGCGGCCCCCGACCGGACAGCCGGCCGGCCGAGGCAGCGCCGCCCGGGCCGACCGCGACCCAGTGGCACCTGCGCGAGTCCTACACATTCGACCGCAACGCCATCGCCGAGATCCAGCGCGCAGCCAACACCGGCGTCTACCGGATCCGCGGCTGGGGAGCCAAGCGCCCCATCCCCACCTTCGACGACCTGGTCTTCCTGGGCGCCTCGATGTCTCGCTATCCCCTGGAGGGCTACCGCGAGGCGTGCGCCACGAACGTGGTGCTCGGAGCGCGCTTCGCCGCCGAACCCATCGAGTTGGCGATTCCCATCACGATCGCCGGCATGAGCTTCGGGTCGCTGTCGGCCAACGCCAAGGAGGCGCTCGGCCGGGGTGCCAGCGCCGCCGGCACGTCCACCACCAGCGGCGACGGCGGCATGACCGACGAGGAGCGCACGCACTCCGAGACGCTCGTGTACCAGTACCTGCCGTCGCGTTACGGCATGAACCCCGACGATCTGCGCCGAGGCGACGCCATCGAGGTCGTGGTCGGCCAGGGCGCCAAGCCGGGAGGCGGGGGCATGCTGCTGGGCCACAAGATCAGTGCCCGGGTCGCAGACATGCGGACCCTGCCCGAGGGCATCGACCAGCGGTCGGCGTGCCGCCACCCGGACTGGACCGGCCCCGACGATCTGGCCATCAAGATCCTGGAATTGCGCGAGATCACAGGCTGGCGGAAACCCATCTACGTCAAGGTGGGAGCCGCTCGCCCCTATTACGACACCGCCCTGGCGGTGAAGGCGGGAGCTGACGTGGTGGTACTGGACGGCATGCAGGGAGGCACCGCCGCCACCCAGGACGTGTTCATCGAGCACGCGGGCATCCCCACGCTGGCGGCCGTCCCCGAAGCCGTGCGGGCGCTTCAGGAGATGCAGGTGCACCGCACCGGGGTCCAACTCGTCGCCGCCGGTGGCATCCGCTCGGGGGCGGATGTCGCCAAGGCGATCGCGCTGGGGGCAGATGCCGTGTCGATCGGCACCGCAGCACTGATCGCCATCGGCGACAACGATCCGGCCCGCGATGCCGAGTACCGCCGGCTGGGTTCGGCGGCGGGCTTCTGGGAGGACTTCCACACCGGCACCGACCCGGCCGGCATCACCACCCAGGATCCCGATCTCTCCCGCCGACTCGACCCGGTGCTGGCCGGACGGCGACTCGCCAACTACCTGCAGGTGCTGACCCTCGAGGCGCAGACCCTCGCCCGGGCGTGCGGGAAGTCCCATGTGCTGAACCTCGAACCCGAGGATCTCGCGGCCCTCACCGTCGAGGCCGCGGCGATGTCGGGCATCCCCCTCGCCGGCACCGACTGGATCCCCGGCCGCCGCCGGGACTGACGGTCAGGCAGCGCCGCTCAGTGGCCCGAGGGTGGCCAGGGGCTCGTCTCGGGCGCCGGCACCTTGCCGACGGGAACCCCCAGGTCGTCCTGCCAGGCGCGCTTCATGTCGGCGGGCGCGACGGCTTCGCCGGCCAGCACGAGGCGCAAAGAACCCGGCACGCCGCCATCTCGGCTGACGGCCTCGCTGAGTGCCGCGGTCAGTACGGCCCCGTCGGCGGCCAGGATCGTGGCCCCGAGGCGGTCGACCACGTCCAGGCCTCCCTCGGCGGCCCAGTTGTTCATCACCCAGCAGGTGGTGCCGACCGACAGGGCGGGCAGCAGGTTCGCAACTACCTGGTAGCCGCCCGACAGCGGGGTCGGCCCGAGGCTCACGTCATCGGCGCCGATACCCAGGCGCTCAGCGAGAGCACGCGCGGCCCCGCAGGCGGGCTCATGGGAGAGGCACAGCCCTGCCGGCCGACCGGTCTCGTCCGACGTGTAGGAGATGTGGGCGATGTTGCCGTCGTCGGCCACCTCCGCGGGAGGATCCTGGGTGCATCCCAGGATCTCGGTCCAGTCCATCGCCCCTGGCTGTGCGCCGTCGAAGCACACGTAGGTCTCCACGCTGTCCAGCGCCCCGCGGTGCCGGTCGACGGCGTCGAAGTAGTCGTGGGTGTAGATGACGACCTTGGGCCGGCAGTCACCGAAGTAGCGGTCCAACTCGTCGGCCCGGCCGAGGTCCACGAGCGCGGCGACTGCGCCCGCCCGCCACGCCCCGAACATGGCGAGCAGGTAGTCCAGCCCGCTGTGGGCGAAGACGCCGACCCTGTCACCCCGCTCCACGCCGAGCGCCGCCAGCCCGGCGGCCACCCGGTCGGTCGCCTCGGCGGCCTCGGCGTAGCTGAGCGACCGGTCGCGCTTGACCCAGCCCAGCGCCGTCTTGTCGGGATTGCGGGCGGCCCCCTCGGCCAGCAGCTGATGCAGGAGCATCCGGGCATCCTAGACTGCGACCAGCACGCCGGAACCCGTCATCCAGGAGGCCCGGAACCCATGATCATCGTCACCACGCCGACCGTCGAAGGTCACACCATCACCCAGGTGCACGGCCTCGCCACCGGCAGCACCATCCGCGCCAAGGTCATCTTCAAGGACATCGGCGCCAGCCTCAAGAGCGTGGTCGGCGGCGAGTTGGGGAGCTATACGAAGATGATGCAGGAATCCCGGGCGCAGGCCCTCGAACGCCTCGAGGAGGATGCCGCTCGCCTCGGCGCCAACGCCGTGGTCAACATGCGGATCGCCACATCCATGGTCGCCCAGGGATCTGCGGAGATCCTGGCCTACGGCACCGCCGTCACCGTGGAGTAGGCGCAGCCGGCATTACTCGCCGCCCAGGAACATCTCCTTCACGCGACGGTCGAGTTCCTCCGGCGACACGTCCTCGATGTGGGTCGCCACCCCCCAGCGGTGGCCCCAGGGATCCTCGAACTGCCCCGAGCGGTCGCCGTAGAAGTGGTCGGCCACTTCGCGTAGCGGCCTCGCCCCACGGCTGACCGCCTCGGCGAAGGCGGCGTCAGCGTCGGCCACGTACACGCTGATCGTGACCGGCGTGCCGCCGATGGCCTTCGGGCCGACGAAACCCATCTCGGGATACTCGTCGGCCACCATGATCAACGAGTCCCCGATCGCCAGCTCGGCGTGGCCGATCTTCCCTCCGGGCGCCGGGATACGCATGCGCTCGGCGGCACCGAACACTGCGCAGTAGAACGCGATAGCGTCGGCCGCGCCGTCCACGGCCAACGCGGCGCTGACGCGGGGATAGTTGTCGGGGATCGGCTTGACCATCGGCTGCTCCTCGCCGTCGCTGCGTCTCAACCGTCTGAGCCTAGGGCCGCAACCGGCCGTCGCCGAGAGCCCCGCCCAAGACCGGCGTCCTCCGCGACGCGCAGCACCTTGCCGGGCCGAGCCGCAACCGGCCGTCGCCGGGAGCCCCGCCCGAGACCCTCCGGCACCGGATCACTCAGAAGTCCACGACATCGCGTGGAGCGAAGTCGTCCCAGCTCGCGGGGCGCTGCGGTTGCCCCTTGCCCCGGCGAAGGGCTCCGCCGCCCTCGCGGGAACCGCCCAGCACGGCGGCCAGGGCGGTCGTGAGCGGCACGGCGGCCACAAGACCGATGGAACCGCAGAGGGTGCGGGCGATCTCCACGGCTATCAACTCGGAGTTGGCGACCATGCCCCAGGACTGATCGGACACGGCGAACAGCAGCAGCAACGGCATGGCGGCACCCACGTAGGCCAGCAGCAGGGTGTTGATCGTGGAGGCGATATGGGCCCGACCGACGCGCAGGCCGGCGGCGATCAGCTTCGGTGCCCTCATGGTGGGGTCGGCGCGGCGCAACTCCGCCACAGTGGCGGCCTGCGTGATCGTCACGTCGTCCAGGGCGCCGAGCGCCCCGATCATGGCGCCGGCCAGCAGCAGCGACGACAGGTCGATGCCGCCGGAGACGAACGACAGGATCGCCCCCTCCTCGGTGGCGACGCCGGTGAAACGGGCAGCGCCGAAGAACAGAGCCGAGATGCCGAGCGTCAGCCCGAGCGACCCCAGCGTTCCGGCCAGGGCGATCGTGGTCTCGGGCTTCGGCCCGTGCGTCAGGTAGAAGCCGGCGAAGGCGATGATCGAGGCCGCCACGACGGCGACCAGGAGCGGCGCGTGGCCGTCGAGGATCGACGGCGCCACGAATCCCACCAGCACCAGCCCGGTCAGCACCATCGAGACCAGCGACCGCAGGCCCCGGAACCGCCCCAGGACCAGCACGAAGACGGCGAACACCCCCGCCATCACCCACAGCGTGGCCCGGCGGTCCGCGTCGGCGTAGAAGTAGAAGTCCGTGGACGGTTCGTAGCCCACGATGATCCGGTCGCCGGGCGCAGGGTCGGGCACGTAGCCGATCTGTTCGAGGTTGAACTCCGGCAGAGTCACCGGCGTGTGGGCATCCGGGCCGGTCGACGGCACGAGGACGACCGTGCGGCAGTTCTGCGGGTTGTCGGCCGTGGAATACGAGCACGATCCCTCGCGGACCGCCTGGACCTCCGCCGAGATCCGCTCGGAGGTGAGACCCACCTGGCCCGCCCCCTCGGCGACTGCTTCCCGGCCGGCTCCGTCGGGCCAGAGAGAGACGACGCCCACCACCGTCGCTGCCAGCGTCCCGGCCAACAGCACCAGCACCGGGCGCAAGCGCGGGTCACCACCCCCGCTGGCGGGGACGGTGCCTCCGTGCGAATGCGCCGAGGGTTCGTCGGCCAAGGTCACCGCCCTAGTGCTCGCCGCGGCTCACTTCACCGCGGGCCGGTCCGGTGCGAGCGGCCGCGACCAAGCGCGATCTAGTTGACCCGGATCCTGGCCGGTCTCTTGATGGATGCGTTTGCGCTCGAGGCGACGAGTCGGATCGTGTAGTCCCCAGCAGTGACGCCGGTAATGGTGGCCACTGAGCCGGAGACGGTGACCTGCGCTCCACTGGGCACGTTCTCCACGTCGAAACTGGTAGCCCCCGAGAAGTATTGGCTGATGTCCAGCGTCGTCGTCCCGCCGACATTCACCTGGACCGACGGGTTGTTACCCACCAGCACGAGGAAGCCGGTTGCTGTCGAACCTGTCTGGGCGGCCGTCGTGGTCGTGGTCGTGGTCGTGGCCGCTCCCGCCGTGACATTGAAGGCCTGCGCCACGTCATCAATGTTGTTGCTCGCGGTCACGGTGATCGTGGCGGTCCCCACCGCGATTCCGCGCACGTCCGCCCTGCCGCGGGTCGTCATCGACACCTCGGCGATTGCCGGATGGGATGACGCCACCGCCCAGCCCTGGATGACCCCGCCGAAGTAGTGGGTGACGTTCAGCGCAAGGGTCTGCCCGACCTCCACGGTCTGGGCGGGGATCTGACCGGACAGCGTCGGAGCCTCCGTGGCATCCGCCGGGGGCAGCGTGTCGGTGGGAACGGCGTCGGAGTCCGGCGGCGTCGGCGGAAGGTCATCGTCGATCGGCAGCAACTCGTCGGAGTCGTCGGGGGCGGGCGGGGGCGGTGCAGGCGCCGGCGCGGGAGGCGCGGGTGCAGGAGCGGGGGCCGCCGGACGGGTGACCGGCTCGGGTCCGGCCCCGATCCGGGCGGTGAACGTCTGGGTCGCGGTACCACCGGCGCCGAAGGCGGTCACGGTGACGCTGACGGCTCCGTTGCTGACCGGCGCCACGATCAGCATGTCGGGAGCGCGGACGCCCGCCCGCGCCACACCGCTGTCCGAGGACGTGGCGGAATACCCGTCCACCGGACCGCTGAAGTACTCCTGTACGAACACGGCGTGGGCGTAGCCGTCCACGGCGACCGCCAGGTCGGGCATCACGCCTTGCGCCACCGGCGGCGGTCCCGAGGGCGCTGGAGCCGGTGGGGCGGCCGCGGCAGGCGCCGGCGCGGGCGCGGGGGCCGGCGGCGGCTCCACGGGCGGCAAGGGCTCGGGCGCCGGCGGCGGCTCGAACGCCATGGTGGTCGGCACGTCGCTGACCTCCGCCGTGGTGTCGGTGGTCTCCTGGTCGCCGTCGGTCGCTTCCTCGCCGTCCCCGCACTGGCTCAGGAGCAGCGCACCGACCGCCAGGATGGCCATCAGCTTGACGATTCGCGGGGCCCGGCGAGCGGGAACCTGCTTGCGGCGGTCACGGCACCCCTGGCGACCGGATTCATCGGTCGAGCGGGCGCGGCCCACCATTGGTCTTGTTGAGTCCCGGATCACGGCGCCTACGCTACCCGGCCCCGTCGACTCTCCGGGTGATACCTCACAGGGTCGAACACGCTCCCGGCGGAACGGTGGATTCGGGGGTCGGACCCGGCGACGGGCGGCCGTGACGAGCCACCCGGGAGCCCTCTTCCGCGGGACGGGAACCTACGCCGAGCGGCGACTTCGGGTCCAGTTGTCCGCCGCCACCGCCACGAGAATCACGCTGCCCTGGATGAGCCGCTGGATGATCGGGTCTATCTGGTGCAGGTTGAAGCCGTTCAGCATGAAGGCGGTGAAGAAGGCCCCGAACACCGTGCGCCAGACAGCGCCCTCGCCGCCGGCGATCGACGTGCCGCCGACGATGACCGCCGTCAGCACGGCGAAGATGAAGCTGAAGTCGTCGCTCGGCTGCGCCGTGAGCGTCTTGGAGGCCGACAGGGCCCCGGCGAGACCCGCGGCCGCACCGGTGAGCAGGAAAGTCGCCAGCACGATGCCCTCCGCGCGCACACCGGCCAGGCGCGCCGCCTCCGGGTTGCCGCCGGTGGCGAAGACGTGGCGACCGAAGCGGGTCCTCTCCAGCAGCACCCAGAACGCCACCACGACTGCGACGGCGATCCAGGTGGCGTTGGTCACGCCGCCTGACCGTCCCCGGGCCACCTCGGAGAAGCCGCGGTCGGCGATCCTGATGATGCTGCGGTCCGAGAGCAGGAAGCCGACGCCGTAGAACACGAACGACGTCGCCAGTGTGGCGATGAACGAGTTGATGCGCACCCAGGCCACCACGACGCCATTGAGCAGCCCGAAACCCGCACCGATGGCGATCCCGCCGGCGATGGCGGCCACCGCCGAGCCCGACTCGTTGACGATGAGGGCGGTGACGATGGCGGCATTGATGTGGCTCGCCGAGATCGAAATGTCGAAATGGCCGCTGATCAGCGTGAGGGTGAGCGCGGACCCGGCGATCAGCAGCAGAGCCTGCTGGTCCAGCACGTTGCGCAGGTTCACGGCAGTGAGGAACACGTCGCTGGTCTGGCTCAGCAGGATGAAGAGGGCGACGGTGACCCAGACGATGCCGTAGTCCGCGGGCCGCAGCCTCCAGGCCCGCCGGCCGGTGCCGCGCCGCGTGCTCACGCCGCCTGCCCGAAGGCCAGTTCCATGACCTCGGTGCGCGTCGCCGCCGCGCCGTCGAGCTCCCCGACCAGGCGGCCCGCCCGCATCACGAGGATCCGGTGCGCGATGCCCAGCACCTCCTCCAACTCCGACGAGACCACCAGCACCGCCATGCCCTCGGACGCCAGGCCGACCAGAAGGTCGTAGATGCTGCGCTTGGCGCCGACGTCGACGCCCCTGGTGGGCTCGTCGGCCAGGAAGAGGCGCGGGTTCTGCACCAGCCAGCGGGCGAACAGCGACTTCTGCTGGTTCCCGCCAGAGAGTTCCGCCATCGGCGAGGCGATCGTGGCGCCGGTCAGGCCGACCGATTCGGTGACTCGACGTGCTGCGGTCCGCTCGCCGCGCCGGCGGACGAACCCCCCGGGGGCCACGAACCGGCCGAGGTGCGGCAGGGTCACGTTCTCGCGGACCGAGCGCCGCGGCAGGAGCCCCTGGGTCGTGCGTGACTCCGGCACCATCGCCACGCCGCTGCGTACGGCGTGCCGCGGTGCGCGCGGCTCGTAGGGCTCGCCGTCCAGCGTCATCGAGCCGGCCGTGGCCCGGTCCGCGCCGAAAATGCAACGGAGCACGTCGCTGCGGCCGGAGCCGACCAGGCCTGCGAGGGTGACGATCTCGCCGGCTCGCACCTCGAGGCTCACGTCCTGGAACGTCCCCGCCCGGGACAGCCCCCGCACCGCCAGCACGACCGGCGCAGAAGGCGACCGCGCAAGGCGCGGCGGGAAGGCCGCCTCGATCTCCCTGCCGGCGATGCCCTCGATCAGTGACCGCCTCGTCTCGCCCGCGGCGGCGCCGCTGCGGATGACGCGCCCGTCACGCAGGATTGTCACGTCGTCCGCCACCGCCAGCACTTCGTCCAAGAAATGCGACACGTAGACGACCGTGACACCGCGCTCGGCCAGCGAGCGGACCGTGCGACGCAGCGCCACGGCCTGCTCACTGGTCAGTCGCGCGGTCGGCTCGTCCATGACGATGAGTTCGGCGCGCCGAGCCAGCGCGCGCAGGATCTCGACCTTCTGCTGCTCGGCAACCGGCAGCCGGCCCACGACGGCGTCGGGATCGGCCCCAATGCCGTACTCCGCCACCAACCCGGCGAAGCGGTCGGCGGCGGCGCGCACGAACGGTCCGCGGTGCGACTCGATCCCCAGGAACACGTTGTCGAGGACCGAGCGCGACGGCACCAGGGACAGCTCCTGGGCCACCATCGTGATACCCCTGCCCAGTGCCGCCCGCGGGGAGCGGAACGCCGTCTCGGCACCCCCCAGGAGCAATCGCCCGGCGTCGGGCGTCAGGACGCCTGCGAGGATCTTGCCCGCGGTGGACTTGCCGGCGCCGTTCTCGCCGACCAGGGCGTGCACGGTGCCGGCACGGACCGTGATGTCGACGCGGTCGAGAGCGACGGTGCCACCGAACCGCTTGGTGACACCGCGCAGCTCGACATGCGCCTCCGGGGGCAGCTCGACATGCGCCTCCGGGGGCAGCTCGACATGCGCCTCCGGGGGCAACTCGGCATGCGTCTGGGAACTACCGGCTGGAACTATCCCGCCCACTCCGCTTCGAAGTCATCGGCATTGTGCTGGAACATCAGGCCGCCGTGGGGCACCGAGAGTGCCGGGTCGACACCGCCGGTGTCAGTTCCGGCCAGAGCGGCCACCATAGCCTCCATCGCCAGCCGACCCTCGGTGAAGGGAGCCCCGAAGAGCCCGGCGTGCCAGCGTCCGTCCTGCACGGCCTCCACGGCGTAGCTGCTGCCACCGAAACCGATGATCCGCACGTCATCCATGCCGGCCTCGCTGAGCGCGATCTCCGCACCCTGCATGGACTGATCCGCCCCCAGCACAACGTGGATGTCGGACGTCGAGACGATGATGTCCTGCATCGCCGCGAGCCCGATATCGGGGCCGAGGTACTGACCTTCGGCCTCGGCCACCACGTTGACGTTCGAGCCGGCGGTGACGCTGTCCCAGCCCTGGCGGATGGCCTCGTCAAGCGGGACGCCGCGGATCCCGTAGAAGTACACCACGTTGCAGGGATCGAAGTCCGCACAGGTCTCCAGCGTGATCTGACCGATTCGCTCGCCGCGCACGAACGGTGGCTCGAAGACGGCGGCGGCCACGCCGGGCACTTGGGGTTCGACATCGCTGAAGTCCTCGCCGACGACCTGGTTGAGGAACACCATCTCGATCCCGGCGGCCAGAGCGTCCTCGACGTCGGGAATCGACCCGGCTCCGACCAACGAGACAAGGATGATGCCGTCGTAGCGGCCGGTGGCGATGGCGTCCTGGAACTGCTGCTGCTGCATCGCCGCATTGAACTGGGCGTCGAACTCGACGATCTCGATGTTGTTGGCGGCGGCGACCTCCTCCATCGCCGCCTTGGACGCGGCCAGCCAGGTGTTGGCGGAACTGGCGGAGAGATACGCGATCTCGACCGGCTCGGCCGGTGGAGGCGGCGGTTCCGGCGCGGGCGCAGGCGGCTCCGGCGCCGGCGCGGGCGGCTCGGGGGCAGGGGCTGGGGGTTCCGGCGTCGGCGCGGCCTCGGGGGCCGGAGCGGGCGGCTCCGGTGCTGGTTCGGGCGTCGCCGCGGGCGCCGGGGCGGGCGGAGGCGCGGCGGGCTCGGCGTCGGAGTCGCTCCCGCAGGCCGCCGCCACCATGACGGCGGCGAGCAGCGAGAGCGCCAGGATCCGTGTCCGGCGACCTCCCCGACGTGCCTTGCGGTGTCTGCTGTGGATCTCGGCCATAGCTCTCTCCCTCCGGTTGGGCGGCAAGCGGCCGCCGTCACGGGCTAGCGTAGGTTCGGGCTTGTCCTGAGATAGTTGGCTGGTTTGCCCAACGAGCGACGTCTGCTTATGCGGACTGCCCAGTTCGGAGGAATCACGGATGCGTCCGGCCCCGGCTCACCGGTTGATCCGCAGCACCCGGCACGCCAGCTGCAGCGACAGCCGGATCTCCGGGTCGTCGAGGCGGATACCCAGGACGTCGGTCACCCGCCGCACACGGTTGGAGACGGTGTTGCGGTGGACACCGAGCCCCCTCGCCGCGCCGGTCGTCGAACAGCTTGCGTCTAGATACGCCTCCAGCGTCTCCAGCAGGTCACCCTCGGTGTCCATCTCCAGGACCGGCTCGAGGATCGAGCCCGCGTAGCCGGCGAAGTCGTCGGAACTGAACCAGCCCAGCAGGACCCGCTGCACGCCGAGGCGGTCGATGTGTGCCACCCCCGAGGGCTCGTGCGAGCGGGCGTTGGCGATGACCGACGCCTCGGCGGCCTCGATCAGCGAGCGGCGCAGCCCCGCCAACTCCGGGTAGGGACGACCGATGCCCCCGTGGGGCTGTAGCCCGGAGTGGGCGGCGCTGAAGCCGGCGAGCGCCGCGCCCAGGCTTCCCGCCACGAGGCTGTACGACTCCGGCGGGGGCTCCGCCGTGTCGGTCATCCAGCCGCTCCAGCCGTCGTTGCGCTCCACGAGCGGACCTTCGATCCCCGCGGCGGCCAGCCGGTCGCTCATCTCGGCATGCAGGTCGACGATCCGGCCCGGATCCGCGCGTCCCCGCAGCTTGACGTGCAGTCCGGTGTTCCATCCCGAGGCGCTCCAGCCCAACTCCACCAGCTGGCTCCGCAGATCGCGCTCGGGCAGCTCGCCCGCGTGCATGATCTCGTTCAGCACCGCGATGCGCCGACGGGCGTCCCGCTCGGCGCGCACCCGTCCCGAACCCAGCAGCGCGGCCAGATACCACGAACCGATCTGCAGCAGCGACCGCAGGCGCCGCTGCGAGCTACCCGAGCGCAGCGACTCGGCGACCAGCCAGTAACTCACCTGCTCGCCGGGGGCCAGCACGATCGAGGCGCTGTGCAAGGCCGCCCGCGCCGAGTGATCAATGAGGTAGTCCTCCGCACCGGCGAGATGCCGCTCGCCGATCTCGATTCCGGTGCCAGCCACCGGCCTGCGGTCTTGGCCGATCAGGCACACCGGGGTCTGCGCCGCCTCGCCGAGCAGATCCACGAACGCCTCAGGGTCGGCGACGCGCATCTGCCGGAGCGAGGCCAGTAGGCGGTGGACCTCGGCCGCGTGCTCGACGTCGGGCGCCCAGAAATCGGCCCGCAGCCGGTGGGCCAGCTCGATCACGTCCGCGACGGCGACGGTGGCCAGCGGCACGCCGAGCCGGTTCGCCAGGCGCTGCGCGCCGACGTCGATCCCCGGATCGGAGTTCACCAGGATCAATGCCGCCGCCCCGGCCGCGGAGACCGCCCGCAGCGCCACGTCCACCTTGTAGAGGTTGTCGCCGATTCCGGACGCGTCCAGGACGACGGCGGTGCCTCGGTCCGGCGGCGTCAGGGCATCCACGCGGGACCGCAGGACGATGTCGCTCACCGCTGCGTCCAAGCCGCGCTTCCCGCCGATCAGCACTGCCTCGCGCAGCGCGCCGGATGCCAGGACCTGCCGCACAGTGGACGTCGGCGGGTTCACCATCGATCGGAGCGGGGCGGTGCTCTTCGTCCGGTCCCCGCGCCGGCCGATCTCACGCCGGCAGCCGGGCCCGAAGGAATCCGAGCACGTTCCCCGCGGCGATGCGGGCGGCGCGCTCGGGGCCGAACCGGTCTTGGAGCCTCCGGGAGAGCAGGGCGAGATCGGCGGGCCCCTTGAGACCCTCGACGTGCACGATGTCCTCGGGGCGCAGCAGGAGTTGGCGCCCCAGGATGGGGTCCACCTGCTCCAGCAGGTCGGCGATGAAGTCGGCGCCGATCGCCACTGCGCCGTCACCGACGGTCGCCACGGCGTGCTCCACATGGTCGACGTAGCGGTCGAGCGTGGGGGTTCCCGAGGCGGCGACGAAGCGGCCCGTGGCGTTGATGGCGACGAAGCCTCCCGATCCGGCAACGAGCCGCAACTCGGCGTCGGAGAGGTTGCGGGGATGGTCGCACAGTGCCCGGCACGAGGAGTGCGACGCCACGAACGGCTCGGCGGCCACCTCGGCCAGGTGAGCCAGGCCGTGCGCCGACAGGTGGCTCACGTCCACGACCATCCCGAGCCGCTCCATCTCCGCCACGGCCTCGACGCCGAGGGAGGTCAGCCGGCCGCCGGTGTCGGTCTCGCCCACCCCGTCGGCCAGCATCGTCCGGCGGTTCCAGGTCAGCGACGCCAGCCGCACGCCGAGGCGCCACATGGTCTCGAGCATCGCCAGCGACGAGCCCACGGGTTCGGCGCCTTCGAGGGCCAGGAGCAGCGCGATTCGCCCGTCTCCGACGATCTCGTCGATGTCGTCGGCGGTTTCGACAATGCCCACATCGTGGCGGTGCAGTTCCGCGATCTCGCGGGCCAGCTCGAGGATCTCGAGCGTGCGCCGGAGAGCGCCCTCGCCGATGAACTGCTCCTCGGTGAAGATCGGCAGCACCTGGAACACCACGCCGCCGGCCCGCAACCCCGGCAGCCAGTCGTCGCCGAACGGATCGGCCACGCCGCGCTCGCGCCGGTGCCGGCAGGCCAGAAGCAGATCGTTGTGACAGTCGGCGACCCCCGGCGCGGCCGAGCCGTGGAGCGATCCTGGCGGCACCTCAGTGGGGAGAGCCACGGCCGCGCCCCGTTCAGGCCAGCGGGCCCGCCGCCTTGACCATGACCCGACATCCCTGGCCCGGTACGTAGGTCATCGGCACCTCGGTGACGGTGGTGATGCGGACACGATCTGGATCGGCGCCGGAACGCACCGCGGCGTTGGCGGCCAGCTCGCGGGCGTCGTCCAGGCACTCCTCCCGGCTGGAGGCGTCGTAGCTGTAGACGCGGTCCACCGAGCCGGAGGCCTCGGCGATGCCGGCGCCGTAGGCGTTGGCCACCGACTGGTGCCGGGGCCGGATCACCTCCGATACCCCCGGGATCGCGTCGGGAATCAGGTGGGCGCCCCCGCCAACGGCCAGCAGAGGGAGCGGCGCCCGCGTGGACTTCATCCGGTCGCTCATGATCGAGATCTGCTCGTCGACCCAGCCGATGGCCGAGCGCACGAGGCCGCCGTCGACGCTCCGCACCAGTGCAGGATCGCCGAAGCCGGTCATCCGGCCGGCGGCGAGGGAGACGTCCGACAGCGTGAGCACCCCGCCGCCGACGCAGACCGCCTCGCTGGCGACCGCATAGCCGACCGAGTCCGGGCCGATGCGCAGGTCACCGGCTGCGTTGCGCACGATGGTCCCCCCGCCGAGGCCCATGGAGATGAGATCCGGCATGCGGAAGTTGGTCCGCACCCCGCCGACCTCCACCGCCGCGGAGGACTGCCTCGGGAAGCCGCCGACCAGGATGCCGGCGTCCGCGGACGTGCCGCCCACGTCGATGACGACGGCGTCGTTCACGCCGGCCAGAGCACAGGCGCCGCGCATCGAGTTCGTGGGTCCCGACCCCAGGGTCAGGACCGGGTAGCGGCTCGCCTCGGCGGCCATCATCAGGGTGCCGTCGTTCTGGGTGAGGTAGGCGTCGACCTCGAGCCGGCGCTCGGCCAGGGCCTCCTGGAAGCCGCTGATCACACTCGTGGCCACGCTCAGCAACGCGGCGTTCAGGATCGTGGCGTTCTCCCGCTCAAGCAGCCCCAGCGAGCCGATCTCGTGGCTGAGCGAGACCGGGAAGTCGGCGCCCAGTTCTTCGAGCAGCACGTCCCGGGCGCGCATCTCGTGCTCACTCGCGGCCGGACTGAACGCACCCGCCACCGCCACCGAACGGCACTCGGCGCGGACCGCCTCAGCGGCCAGTCGCCGCACCGCCTCGGTGTCCAGCGCGGCGATCTCCCGGCCGTTGTACTCGTGGCCGCCCTCGATGATGGAGGCGGCCCCGACCACCTCGGCGTGGATGTCCTCCGGCCAGGCGGCGCCCGGGCGGAGGCCCAGCGAGGACGGGGCGGCGAGGCGCAGCACGGCCACCCTGTCGAGGCCGCGCCTCTGGATGATGGCGTTGGCGGAGTGCGTCGTGCCGAGCATCGCCTTGGAGACGCGGGCACCGTCCAGATCAACCAGCACCTCGTCGAGGGCGGCCCTGATGCCGTCGATGGGCTCGGGGGTGGTAACGACCTTGACCGCCGCCAGCACCTCGCCGGCCGCATCGATCACGACGGCGTCGGTGTTGGTCCCGCCGACGTCGACGCCGACGCGCAGATCCTGCTGGTTCGCCGCGCTGCTCATCGCGCCCGGCCCGGAAGCTCCACGAAGTCCACGTCGTAGCCGAATACCGGAGGCCCCACGAGTTCGAGCATCCCCGGCCTGTGCCATTCCGGCGCGCACGGCATGCCGATGACAACGACCCGGTTCCCGTAGGCCAGGTACTCCGTCGTGATCGGCTCGAACGTCTCGCAGTCCAGCAGGCAGATGAGGTTGGGGGTGGTGATCACGGCCTCGCCGTCCAGGAAGGCGATGAGGTTCTCGTTCTGCACCTCGATGCGCATGGTGCTGTCGCTGCCGTTCAGGTCCTCGAGGATCGCCGTCGAGCGGGCGAAGCCTTCGGTGGTGCGACGGTCGAGGTCCACGACCTTGCCCCGGAAGAACTCCGCCGAGCCGGAGGCAGCGAGGAAGCGCTCCCAGGATCCCTCCTCGGCTCGCTTGACCGCCTCGAGCAGACCGCCGACCTCACTGCAGTAGGTCAGCGATCCAGCGATGCCGTGCTCGTCGAGCTGGGCGGCGGTCAACGGGTAGCAGCTGATGGCGTTGGCCAGGCCGAGCCTGATCACCGCGGCACGGGCCAGTGACTCGGCCACATGGTTGTCGGTGGTCTTGAAGACGCACTGGTTGCCCTTCTCATCGGCGATCGACAGCGGGCTGGCCGGAACGCCCGCCAGTGTGAGGACCGTCATCTCGATCTGCGGGAAGGCCCGGCGCATGCCATCGGCGTTCACGATGGGCAGCCCCATCTCGGCGGCGGTGGCGATCGGCAGCAGCGTGTTCAGCCCACCCACCTCGATCGACATGATCGCCGCCGGCTCCTTGCCCAGGTAAGAGGCGAGCGCCTTGACCGACCCGACGTACTCGGTGCCCGCGGGGAGCTTCTCGAGGATCACCGTCGGCGCTCCGATCACAGCGGTCGAGAGCACCAGCGCTTCGGGCGGGAGATCGCCGGCATCCACTACCTGCACGGGACCCCAGGTCTCCAGGGCCTGCTGCACCACCAGCTTCGCCACATACGGGTCGCCGCCCCCACCGGCGCCCAGCAGCGTCGCTCCGAGACACAGCGTCTCGATGTCGTCGTGGGTCAGGATGTCCATCGTCAGCGCCAAGTCGCCCTCACCGCGGGTCGACGTTCAGCACCGGCTCGACTGCCGGGACCCACGCCAGCTCCCTCGGGGGCACGGCGTCGTAACCCCCCGCCCGGCTGGTCCGCCACTCGTGGTCGGCGCCGAGAGTGGCCAGGAACTCGGCGTACCGGAGCGGGGCGGTGATGGCGTCGATGACGGGAACCTCGATCTTGCGTTGCACCTCCCGGTAGAAGCCGAACTCGATGGTGCATCCGAGGATGACGGCGTCGGCCCTGTCCTCGGCGACGGCCGCCTCGGCCTCGGCCATGATCCGCTGCTGCGTGAATGCGGGATCGGCCTGGAAATCGTCCACGCTCATCTCCAGCACCCGGAACGACGCCAGGCGGTCGCCGAACCCGTACTTGACGACGTTCTCGTGCATCTCGGGAATCCACTTCTTGCGGCCCACCAGGATGGAGATGCGCTCCCCGACCGTTGAGGCGACGTGCAGGCACGCCTCGGCGGGCGCCGTGACCGCCATCGGCCCCGACAGCTCGCGGGCGCCGCGCAGGAACGGATCGTAGAAGCAGCCGATGACCGCGGCGGCGTAGCGACCGCCCTCCGCCGCCCAGCGGATCACGCCCATCGTGGGGCCGGCCACGACGGCCTCGAGGGCGTTCCACTCCAGGTGCTGCGGCCCGACGCCGGGTAGCGAGCAGACATCGACGCGCGTTCCCGGGGCCGCCTCGGAACGCAACTCGGCGCCGATCGGTGCGTCGTAGGCGTCGGTGCCCACGGGGTTGATCCAGAGAATTCGCGTCATTCCCGACCTCGGGGTGGTGGTGTTGGAGTAGGCCCGACTCTACGGTCGAGCCGCACTGTGCGGGCTAGGCAGATCGCACAGTGACCGGCCTGATGATATGCACGATGCGCTCGAAATATCACTCCCGGCTCGAGTCCCGGACCAACTGGGCCGTCGCCAGGTCGGCGAGGGCGAACCCGGCGGACTTGAACAGCGTGATCTGCTCGGGCCGGGCGCGACCGGGTGACGTCCCGAGACCAGGTCGGCGAGGCCGGCATCACCAGCAACGACCCCTGGGCTCCGTCCGGGAGCGCCAGGGCATGGACATGCCGTTCGGGAGCCAGGGCGCCGGGGTCGCCCAGCACCTCGGCGATGGCCTCCATCAGTTCCGGCCAGGGCGCGGCCGCCCGGACCGCGGCGGCATCGAAGACCTCCACACCCGCAGCCTCGCGCAGAGCGAGCCGCTCACCGTCGCATCCTCCCCGCCCGCCTCGCTGTCGACCGCCGCCGGGGCGTTGGTCTGAGTATCGTCGGCGCGGTCGGGGTGGCGGTGGCCGTGCGCAAGAATGTGACCCGGCGGTCGCGGGCAATACAGTTGGCGCCGCAACACCCGGAGGGAGACCCGCCGTGAGGGAGAAGCACTCGTGAGATACGTCGCACCCACATCGGTGGCGGAGGTGGTGGAACTGCTCGCCGGCGACCCCGACGCCCGCGTCTTCGCAGGAGCCACCGACCTCGTTCCCCAGATGCGCGCCGGGCGGCCGGATCCCAGCGTCGCCATCGACGTCAAGAAGATCGCCCGGCTGATGGACGTGTCGCTCGACGACGGGACGTGGCGGATCGGCGCGGCGGCCCCGACGTCGGACCTGACCGCCAACGCCGCGCTCGCCGCCGACCTGCCCGGCCTCGTCTACGCCGGGGGTCTGATCGGGTCCGACCAGATCCAGAACCGGGCGAGCCTCGGCGGCAATCTCTGCAACGCCTCACCGGCCGCCGACTCCGTGCCGGCCCTCATCGTCAACGGCGCCCGCGCCGTGATCGCCGGGCCCGGCGGCGAGCGCACCGCAGCGGTCGTCGACGTCCCGACAGGTCCCGGGCGGACCTCCCTGGCCGCCGGCGAGTTCGTCGTGGAATTCGAGATCGACCGGCCGCCCCCCCGGACCTCCGACGCCTACCTGCGCCTGATCCCGCGCACCGAGATGGACATCGCCGTCGTCGGCGCCGCGGCGCGCATCGCCCTCGACCCCGACGGCAACTGCACCGATGCGGTGATCGCGTTGGGCGCGGTGGCGCCGACGGTCGTGCTGGTACCGGCGGCCACCGAGGCACTCGTGGGAGGGCCGATCAGCGACGGCGTCCTGGCCACGGTCGCGGCCGCCTGCGCCGACGCCGCCAGCCCCATCGACGACAAGCGCGGCACGATCACCTACCGGCGGCAGGTGGCGGGTGTGCTCGCCAAGCGAGCCGTCCTGGAAGCGGCCGGACGGGCCGGGAACGGAGGTGGGCGGTGAGCCGCACCCATGTGAGCTGCAACATCAACGGCGACGACGTCGAGTTCCTGTGCGACGCCGGTGAGTCCCTGCTGGATGCGCTGCGCGACGAGGTGCGCCTCATGGGCGCCAAGGAGGGCTGCGGCACCGGCGACTGCGGCGCCTGCTCGATCATCATGGACGGCCGGCTGCAGTGTTCGTGCCTCGTCTTCGCCCCCGAGGCCGACGGCGCCACGATCGTCACCGTCGAGGGCATCGCCGCCGGCGACGACCTGCACCCGCTGCAGCAGTGCTTCCTGGAGGGGGCCGCCCTGCAGTGCGGCATCTGCACGCCGGGCTTCCTGGTGGCGGCCAAGGCGCTGCTGGACCACAACCCCGACCCGACCGAGACCGAGGTGCGCTACGGCCTGGCGGGCAACCTGTGCCGCTGCACGGGATACGACAAGATCGTCCGCTCGGTGCTGGCAGCCGCAGCCGTCATGCAGCAGGAGAAGGAGGAGGTGGCGGGATGACCATCACGGAGCAACGACCGACCTACCGCTACGTCGGCACGCGCCCGGTGCGCCACGACGGCCTCGAGAAGGTCGTCGGCAAGGCCCGCTTCGCGGCCGATCTGGTGCTGCCGGGCATGCTGCACGGCCACATCCTGCGCTCGCCGCACGCCCACGCCCGGATCGTCTCCATCGACACTTCGAAGGCCGCGGCCATGCCCGGCGTGCGGGCGATCATCACAGGCGCGGACTTCCCCGACCTCCCCGCCGACGACCCCGAGCGGAACACGACGCGCAACCTCATGGCCCGTGACAAAGTGCTGTACGAGGGCCACGCCGTCGCCGCCGTGGCGGCTTCCACGCGCCGCCAGGCCAGGGACGCGGCAGAGGCCATCGAGGTCACCTACGAGGTACTCCCCCACGTCCTCGACATCCTCGGGGCGATGGCGCCCGATGCGCCACTGCTGCACGACGACATCATCACCACCGGCGTCGACCCCGCACCGAGTGAGCCCTCCAACGTCGCCAACCGCACCTGCTACGAGCGCGGCGACGTGGAGGAGGCGCTCGCCGCAGCCGACGTCGTCGTGGAGGGCGAGTTCATCACCAAGGCGGTCCACCAGGGCTACATCGAGCCGCACGCCTGTGTGGCCGACACGGGCCAGGACGGCAAGACGGTCATCTGGTGCTCCTCGCAGGGGCACTTCCGGGTGCGCTCGCAGACTGCCGCCATGCTGGGCTGGGACACGTCGCGCATCAAGGTGATCCCGGCGGAGATCGGCGGCGGCTTCGGCGGCAAGACCACCATCTACCTGGAGCCGCTGGCCGTGGAACTGTCGGCCCGGGCGGGACGCCCGGTCAAGCTGGTGATGACCCGTGACGAGGTGTTCCGGGCGACCGGCCCGACGCCGGGCTCGGTGATACGGGTCACGCTGGGCGCCACGAACGACGGCAGGATCACCGCGGCCAAGGCCTGGCTGGCCTACGAGAGCGGCGCCTTCCCGGGCCCCTGGGCGATGCTGGGCTGCATGTGCGTCGTGACGCCCTACAACGTGGGAGATTTCCTGATCGAAGGCTTCGAGGTCGTCCTGAACAAGCCCGTGAACGTCGCCTACCGGGCCCCGTCGGCGCCGATGGCCGCCTTCGCCACCGACACACTCGTGGACGAACTGGCTCGGCGCCTGGACATGGACCCCATCGACCTGCGTCTCCTGAACTGTCCCGGCGAGGGCGACCGGGCACCCTACGGCCCGAAGTGGTCCGCGATCGGGCTGCAGGAGTGCCTGGAGGCCATCCGCGACAGCGAGCACTACCGCAGCGAACCGGCGCCCGGCCGCGGACGCGGCGTGGCCAGCGGGTTCTGGTTCAACATCGGCGAGGCGTCCAGCGCCACGGTGAACCTGAACGAGAACGGCACCGCGACCGTCGTGACCGGCAGCCCCGACATTGGCGGCAGCCGGGCCTCCATGGCGCTGATGGCCGCCGAGGAGCTGGGGATCGACGTGCATTCCATCCAGCCGGTGGTGGGTGACACGGAGGTGGTGGGCTTCACCGACGTCACCGAGGGCAGCCGCGCCACGTTCGCCACCGGCATGGCCGTCGTGGAGGCCTGCCGTGACTTGAAGGGCCAGCTTCGGGGACGCGCCGCCCGGATGTGGGAATGCGACGTCGACGAAGTGGAATGGGCTGACGGTCAGGCCACGCACAGCGGCGGCGAGCACGATCCGCTGGCGCTGGCCGCCATCACCGCCGAGGCGGGCCGCACCGGCGGGCCCCTTGGAGCCACCGCCTCGCTCAACGCCCGGGGCGCCGGTCCCGCTTTCTCGGCACAGGTGACCGACGTATCGGTCGACGACGAGACCGGCCGGGTGACCGTGGAGCGCTACACGACCGCTCAGGACGCCGGTACCGCCATCCACCCCGACTACGTCGAGGGCCAGATGCAGGGCGGCGTGGTACAGGGCATCGGCTGGGCCCTGAACGAGGAGTACATCCACGACGCCGACGGCGTCATGGAGAACCCCGGATTCCTGGACTACCGCATCCCTGTGGCGTCGGACCTGCCGATGATCGAGACCATCATCGTGGAGGTGCCCAACCCGAACCACCCGTACGGCGTGCGCGGTGTGGGCGAGGTCGGCATCGTGCCACCGATACCGGCCCTCGCCAACGCCATCCACGACGCCGTCGGCGTGCGCATCCGCGAGCTCCCGATGTCGCCGCCGCGGGTGCTAGCGGCGATCACCTCCGGCAACGGCGACGGGGGCTGATGGCGCACGTCCACTTCAGCTCCAACCAGCGCCGTCTCACCGGCGGCGTGGCGCAGGCGGAGGTGGAGGCCGCCACGGTGCGGGAACTGCTGCGCAAGCTGGAGGAGATGTTCCCGGGGATCCGGGCACACCTCGACGCCACCTCCGCCACGGCGATCGCAATCGACGGCGACATCATCCCCGACCCGGTGTACGAACCGGTTCCGCCCGACGCCGAGGTGCACTTCATCACACCGCTCGCCGGCGGCTGAGGAGGGCTCCCCTCGCGGTCGCCCGGTCGGGGGCGGCGGTGGCCGTCGTCGGGAGCGTCTGGCGAAATCGCTCCGCCGGCCGGCCCCCGGCGCCCTCTCCCTCGCGGGGTGGCTCAACCGCCGGTATCGGTGGCCGGGTCTCCCGGTGACACGGAGGTCAGGGTCTCGCCCCGGTCGAGGCGCACGACCCGGCGGTCGGTGACGATGGCCGTGATGAGTTCCGCCGGGGTGACGTCGAATGCGGGGTTGAGGGCCCCGGTGCCCTCGGGGGTGATCGGCGTGCCGCGGACGTTCACGACCTCGTCGGCTCCGCGGTCCTCGATCCGGATGGCGTCGCCCGACGGGGTGTCCATGTCGACTGTTGACTCGGGCGCCACGACCACGAACGGGACCGAGGCGTAGCGCGCTGCCAGCGCCAGGGAGAACGTGCCGATCTTGTTGGCGGTGTCGCCGTTGGCGGCGATGCGATCGGCGCCGGTGAGGACGACATCGGCCATGCCCCGGGACAGCAAGGCCGGGCCGGCGGCATCGACGATCACGCGGTAGGGGGCGCCCATGCGCTCGAGCTCCCAGGCCGTCAGCCGGGCGCCCTGCAGCAGCGGGCGGGTCTCGGTGGCGATCGCCAGCGCCAGGCGTCCCTGCTCGTGGATCGTACGGATCACACCCAAGGCGGTGCCCCGCCCGGCAGCGGCGAGCCCACCGGTGTTGCAGATCGTAAGCGCCGTCACGGCGTCGGGCTCGGTCACCAACTCCTCGACGAGCGCCGCCCCGCGGCGACCCATCGACAACGAGGCGGCAACCTCTTCGTCCCGCACGGCGAGCGCCTCTTCCAGCAGGGCCTCGGGGCCGTCGAGGGCGCGCGCCGCCACGCGGTCGACCATCCGGGCGAGGTTCACGGCGGTGGGGCGAGCCGTGCGGATCGACTCCACCGCCTCCTGGAACTCGTCGGTCCCAGCACCGTGCTGCCGGGCAGCGAGAACCACCCCGAAGCCGCCCGCCACGCCGATCACCGGGGCACCCCGCACCGCCAGGCACCGGATGGCGTCGACGAGATCCGCAACATCGTCGACCTCCAGAATCTCGTAGGCATCGGGCAGCCGGGTCTGATCGACCATCAGGATGCGGTCGTCCGCCCAGTCCAGGCTCCGCTCACCCAGATCCTGCATGCCAACCTCACTGCGCCGACGGTTTTTCCGTGTCCCACGGTAGACACCCATCGTGACAGACACCGACTCCCCCGCCGCCATGATCGACCTGACCGGGCGGGTGATGCTGGTCACCGGCGCCGGCGGCGGCGGAGGCGAGAGTGTCGGCAGGATCGTCGGCAGCGGCATCGGTAGCGGGATCGTGCGCCGGTTCGCAGCGACCGGCGCCACCGTCGTGGCGCACACCCGCAACTCCCCCACCGATCACCTCCGCTATCCCGACGGCACACCGGTCGCCACCGTGCGCGCCGATCTGACGACACCCGACGGCCCACCCAGCGTGATCGAGGAGACGCTGGGACTGCACGGGCGCCTCGACGGTCTCGTGAACAACGCCGGCGCCCAGCCGATCGCCCGCTTCGACACCCTCACCGACCAGCAGTTCACCGACATGATGGATATCAACGTCACCGCCACGCACCGGCTGACGCAGCTGGCGGCGGCAGCGATGCGCCGGAACTCGGACCCCGGCAGCGGCTCGATCGTCCACATCGCCTCCATCGAGGCCCGCCACCCGACCGTCATGCACGGCCACTACGCAACCTCGAAGGCCGCCCTGGTGATGCACGCCCGGGCGGCGGCGCTGATGTACGGCCCCGACGGCATCCGCGTCAACACGGTGTCGCCGGGACTCATCGACCGGCCGGGCCTGGTGGACGACTGGCCCGAGGGGGTCCACCGCTACCTCGCGGCCGCTCCGCTGGAACGCCTCGGCACCCCGGAGGACGTGGGCGACGCCTGCGTGTTCCTCTGCTCGGACCTGTCCCGCTGGATCACCGGCACCGACCTGCTGGTCGACGGCGGCGTCCTCACGAACACCACCTGGTGAGTCGATGGGTCCCTGCAAGCAGCGCCCGATCCCAGCCACGCGGGTCGACTCCACCGCGCCCCCGACTGCGGTCTCGGCGCCATGAGCCTCGCTGATCGCGTCTACATCGTGACCGGCGCTGCGGGGGGAATCGGCGCCGGGATCGCCGAGGCGCTCGTCGAGGCCGGCGGATCGGTTGCGCTCGCCGACCTCGACCTCGAAGCAACCCACATGACCGCCCGCCGCATCGACCCCGACGGCCGGTGCACACTGGCGGTTTGCTGCGATGTGGGCTCCGACAGCAGCGTCCAGGAGACCATTGCGGCCACCGTGGATCACTTCGGTCGCCTCGACGGCGTGGTCAACAACGCCGGGGTGATCGAGATGAACGAGGCTCGCCACGCCACAAGCGCGGCCTGGGCTCGCGAACTCGACATCAACGTGACGGGTGTCTTCCGGGTTTGCCGGGCCGCCCTGGAGCATCTGACCGCGTCCGATCAGGCTGCAATCGTCAACGTGGCATCCAACTGCGGCAAGGTCGGCTTCCCGAACATGGCCGGCTACAACGCCTCCAAGGCAGCCGTCATCAACCTGACGCGGTCGCTGGCAACCGAGTGGGCACCCTTCGACATCAACGTGAACGCCGTCTGCCCTGGCGCGGTCGACACCCCGATGCTGGCCGGCGTGGCCGACTGGCTGGCCGAACACCAGGGCGGCGACCCCGAGGACATCCTGGCCGGCATGGCCCTTCCCCAGATCGGCCGCAAGGTCGCGCCGATCGAGGTCGGACGAGTCGTCGCCTTCCTGCTCTCGACTGACGCCACCATCATCCGCGGCCAGGCCATCAACATCGACGCCGGCGAAACTCCCTACTAGCCGGCGCGACTCGAACATGGCCACCTTTGAGGACGTGCACCGGTTGGGCATGCGGTTGCCGGAGGTGACCGAGGGGACGTTCTACGGCACCGCGGCGCTGAAGGTGCGGGGCAAAGGGTTCTGCCGGATGTGGAGCGAGCGGGAGTACAACCGCGACGACGTTCACGACTCCGAGGTCCTCGTGGTGTTCTGCGAACCCGAGGCCAAGGAGTCCCTGCTGGAGAGCTTCCCGAACGTGCTGTTCTCCACGCCGCACTACGAGGGCTACGGCGCGATGCTCATCCGGCTCGGCGAGGTCGACCTCGAGGACTTGGCCGAGTGGCTGGAGGACAGCTACCGCCGTCGCGCCCCGGACGCCCTGCTCCGCCGGCTCGACCGCTGACCGTTTCGACCCCGCTGCCCACCGGGAGCGCCCTGGCCGTTTCGAGCCGCGTGAGCGCTCGGCTCCCGGCCGTTGCGAGCCGACTCGCTATTCCGGCCCCCGTGTCCGTTCGACTCCCGGCCGTTGTAGACCGGCGAGTCGGCAGCACGTGCAGAGGCCGCGCCAGGCGCAGTCGGCAAATCGCCCGCATCCGGCAACGTGATGGGCTCCGCCAGGCCGAGCCGGCGCTGCATCCGCCTCGAGTCGCCCATCTGCTCCGGCTGGAGCAGGGACACCACGAGACCGCCCCGGCCGGCGCGGGCCGTGCGACCCGAGCGGTGCAGGTACGTCTTGTGGTCCTCCGGCGGGTCGAAATGGACGACCGACGCCACATCCTCCACGTGGATTCCCCGAGCGGCCACGTCGGTGGCGACGAGCGCCTGCACATGGCCGTCGGTGAACTGCCGGAGCGAGCGCGTCCGCCGTTGCTGCGGGTGGCCGCCGTGTATCGCCGCGGCGCGGATGCCGCGCTGGGAGAGTTGGCGGGTCAAACGGTCCGAACCGTGCCGGGTCCGGCAGAACACGATCGTCTGCCCCACCGCGTTGATCACCTGCGCGCAGGCAGCGACTCGCTCAGCCTTGTTGACCTGCCAGAACCGATGATCGGCGGCGATCACGTCGGGCGTCTCAGCGCCGACGGCGTGCGTGACCGGCTCGTACTGGTAGTCGCGGGTGAGCGTCTTCACGTCACCGTCGAGAGTCGCGGAGAACAGGAAGGTCTGGCGGTCCCTGGCCGTCTGGTCCAGGAGACGCCGCACGGCGGGGAGGAATCCCATGTCGGACAGGCGGTCCGCCTCGTCGATGACCGCGAGGTCCACGTCGTGCAGGCTCACGGCGCCCTGGTCGATGAGGTCCTCGAGGCGGCCGGGGCAGGCCACGAGGATCTCGACGCCGTCGCGCAGGCGCTTCAGCTGCGGGCCGTAGCCGACCCCTCCGTAGACCACGCCGACCCGGACGTCACCGGCGAAGGTGCGCAGGTCGGTCGCGATCTGCTCGGCCAGCTCGCGGGTGGGTGACAGGACGAGTGCCGTCGGTCGCTTGGAGCGGGCACGGCCCGCATTGACGACGAGGGGGATACCGAAGGCAATGGTCTTGCCCGATCCGGTGGGTGCCCGACCGCAGACGTCGCGGCCGGCGAGAGCGTCGGCCATGGTGGCCGCCTGGATCTCGAATGGTACGTGAATGCCGCCGCGCTGCAGGGCGCGGCAGATCGATTCGGGTACGCCCAACTGGGCGAAAGAGGTGGACATGATGCTCCTTGCCCGCGCCACGCGGGCCGTCAGGTTGCCGCGAGTGCCTGAACTCGTTGATGTGGCGGCACCGCGGTTGGGTGGCTCACACAGAATCAATCATGGAAAGCGAACTGTGCGCCCAACGACCGGATACTCCGGCCGGTCACTACAGGATACCCGCTCCAGCGCCAAGTCCTCCGGACCCCCGGCGAACCCCCGCGCCGGCCGCCCTCGCTCGCCGCTAGTACGGCAGGCCGACAGCTCTCGTGAGGAACTCCATGTAGGGCCCTGACGTGCGGCAGGCGTCGGCGAAGACGTCAATGAAGCCGGGGGCGGTGGCCTCGTCCTCGTCGAACATGCACATGGCCACGTGGTCCTTGCGCCTGAGATCCTCGATGAGCGGGTGCTCGGGGTCGAACCCTTTCGGTGGCCGCTTCAGCGATTCCCCTTCCAGGTCGAACTCCTCGACGAACCCGGGATCCCCTGTAGCAGCCTCCCAAGCGGCGGGATCGTCGACGATGCACTCGCGGATCCTCCCCAGGGCCGCTGAGTCGGGCCGCCACAGGCCGACCCCGGCGAAGACCAGGCCGGGCTCCAGATGCAGGTAGAACCCGGGCGCATGCACCGACTTGCCGACCTCGTGACGGAAGTGCGCCGCCGCCTGGGTCTTGTAGGGGGACTTGTCCTTGGAGAACCGCACGTCCCGGTAGATCCGGAACATGGAGCCGCCGTTGGCCCGCGCATCGGCCACGAAGTGCTCGCTGATGGAGTGCAGGTACGGCTCGAAGTCCTCGATGAACGCCAGCAGCGGCTCCTTCACGTGCCGCTCGTAGCGAGCCTTGTTCTCACCGAACCAGTCACGATCGTTGTTGGCCCGCAGCTCCAGCAGGAACTCGAACAGCTCGGGTGTGAAATGGGACTGCACGGCCGCGGTTCTACCGCATGAACGCCCGCAGCAGCGGCAGGATCCGCTCGGGCGCCTCCTCGGCGAGGAAGTGACCGCAGTCTGGAAACTCGTGCACCGCGCTGTCAGTCAGTTCCGAACACCAACGGTCGCGTTCCTTCGCCCGGAAGGCGATGTCTTTCGATCCCCAGAGAACCAGCGCCGGTTTGTGCGCGAAGGACGATCGCTCGTCCCAGATCTCCCGGAGCCAATCGGTGGCGCCGACGATGAATCCTGGCAGCGCCGCGTTGGCGGCCCGCTCGGCCGGCGAGGGCTGCGCCCGGCGGTAGTGCTCCATCACGTCCGCGGTGAGCGCGTCCCTGTTCCCGACCGCCTTGGGCATGACGCCGTTGACGAAGAAGTTGCGCCGCTTGATCAGGTACTGCCCCACCGGGCTCGCCATCATCCGGCTGAAGAACCAGAAGTGCGGGTCGCGATTCACCGGCCAGCACCAGGTGTTGGCGATGATCAGTCGCTTGACGCGATCCGGATGCCGTCGGGCGAAGTCGAGACCGATAGGTCCGCCCCAGTCCGTCAGGAAAAGCGTCACGTCATGCACGTCCAGATCGTCCAGCAGGGCAGCGAACGCCTCCGCGTGAGCCTGAGGGCGATGATCCTCCTTGCGGCTGCTGCGAGAGGACAGCCCGAAGCCGATGTGATCCGGAGCCACACAGCGGCACTCCGACTGCAATCCCCCGATCAGGTGCCGGTACTCGAACGACCAAGCCGGGTTGCCGTGCACGAAGACGATCGGCTCCCCCGAACCCTCGTCGACGTAGTGCATCGTGTGTTCACGTGGAGTCGTGAAGAACCGGCTCTCGAAAGGAAAAAAGTCGTCCGAAACCCAAGCCGGCCGCACACCGGCAGGAGAACTACCCACGAAGCGACCCTATCGCTGCCGCTACCAGAACGCGGCGACCGAAATGGAGCATCATGAACATCCCCGGCACATCCGCTCGGTTGATCAGATCTCGTGCACCTGCAACTCGACGCCGAGCGCGTGCCGGAGTCGGGACAGGTCAGAAGCGTCGCTCGTGACCGCGAGGTCGTCACGGGCCGCCGCGCCGACTACCACGGCAGCATCGACGATGTCCGATGTTCCCGCCAGGCTGCACGCCGCGCCCGCGGAGCGGGCCCTCGGCTCATCGAGATCCTCGATTCGGCAGCCCGCCAGGAACCGGGACATCTGCGGCTGCGGACCACCCCGCCACCCCTGCGCGAGCACTCCGGCGGGGACCGACGGGACGATCCCGCGCTCCAGTGCCCGGCGGTGCAACCTCCATAGGCGGTCATCGCTGCGCTCGGCGGCGATCAGCGCCCCCGTGTCGTACGTGATGCCCGCCACCGGTCAGCCGGCAACCTGAGAAGCCGAGCCGTCCAGGATGTCGTCGGCCCAGGCCAACTCCTCCGACGCGAGTTCGCCGTGTTCGGCCTCCCACGCCCGCACCTCAGCGAGGCCGGCCTCGACGACCAGGGCGCGCTCCGCCGCGGCGTTGAGCCACTTTGACAGGCTCACACCGCGGCGCGCCGCCACGTCGGCGACCGCCTGCGCAACCTCCTCGTCCAACGCCACAGAGAGCTTCCGCACAGCCATGCACCTGATCGTAGTATCTGGGTGCAACCGATTGCAACGAAAAGGGGTGAAACTTCCTCACCTCCGACCTCGGCGCCCGGGGACTGCCCGAACCCCGATTCGCCTTCGGCGGGCAGCATGAGGCTCAACGATTTCACCGCACACAGGCGGACGCCGGGCCTCAGGGGAATGATCGTCATCCACCACATTCGCAGCCGGAATCCACGGTCCTGCAGCTCGATTCGCACTCGCGGACGGATTGTCCGGCAAACTCCCTGGCATCGACGACTGCTGGAGGAGACCATGCAGGGCAAGTGCTACGAGGAACTCGAGGTGGGGATGGTGATCCGCCATGCCCTTACCCGGACGGTGACCGAGACGGACAACGTCCTGTTCACGTCCCTGACGATGAACATGCAGCCGCTGCACCTCGACGAGGAGTTCGCCAAGACCACGGTGCACGGGCGGCGGGTCGTGAACAGCCTGTTCACCCTGGCCCTCGTCGCCGGCATGACCGTCCCCGAGACCACGTTGGGGACCACGATCGGGAACCTGGGCTACGACAAGATCGAGTTCCCCGCCCCGGTGTTCCACGGCGACACCCTGCGGGCCGAGACCACGATCGTCGACAAGCGGCTGTCGAAGAGCCGCGACGACGCCGGCATCGTCTGGTTCGAGCAGCTCGGCTACAACCAGCGAGACGAGGTGGTCGTGCGGGTGAAACGCGTCGGGATGATGATGCTGAAGCCGGCGTCGCCGGAACCCGCCCAGGAAACCTGAGCCACGGTCAGCAGGTCGTCCACCTCGGACTCCTCCACGCCCCGGGCCTGCGCCCACGAGCGACGCAGCAGCGGGGTCTCGATGACCCCGGGACAGATGGCGTTGACCCGGACGTTGTGCGGCGCGTCGTCGATCGCCATCTGCCGGGTGAGGGAGATGACCCCGCCCTTCGAGGCGCTGTAGGCGGCCTGCTCCCGCTCGCCAGTTCCGGACCGTGAACATAGCGGGAGCCGGGCAGGCCACCCCGCTCGAACCCGGGCACCACCGGGGCTCGCCCGCGGCGACCGGCGTAGCATGATCTCCGCAGGTGCGGCAAGAGGAGCACGCCATGACGGTCACAGGCGACGATCTGCGAGAGATGTACCGGCGCATGTCGCGTATCCGGCAGTTCGAGACCACCACCAAGGAACTCCTGCTCGCCGGCGAACTGTACGGCGCGTTCCATACTTCGACCGGCCAGGAGGCATCGATCGTCGGGGCGTGCATGGCGCTTCGCCCTGACGACTACATGGTGGGCACGCACCGCTCGCACGGACATCCCATCGGCAAGGGAGCGGCGCTGGACCGTCTCCTGGCCGAGTTGATGGGCAAGGAGACCGGGGTCAACCAGGGCAAGGGCGGGTCGATGCACCTGTCGGACTTCTCCGTGGGCAGTCTCGGCGAGACGTCGATCGTCGGTTCGGGGCTGCCCGTGGCGGCGGGAGCGGCGCTGGGTTCGAAGATGCAGGGCATCGACCGCGTGACCCTCTGCTTCTTCGGTGACGGCGCCTCGAACCAGGGGACGTTCCACGAGTCGTTGAACCTGGCGGCGATCTGGACGCTCCCGGCCATCTACGTGTGCGAGAACAACGGCTACGGCGAGTTGACCGCGGCGCACAAGACCATGGCGGTCGAGCGGGTGTCGGAGCGGGCCGCGGGCTACGGCATACCCGGTGTCACCGTGGACGGCCAAGACGTGCTCGCCGTCCACGAAGCGGTCAGCGAGGCCGTGGCGCGGGCCCGGCGCGGCGAGGGGCCCAGCCTGGTGGAGACCATGACCTACCGGTTCGACAACCACGCCATCGGCATCCGGATCGAGAACTACCGCGACCCCGCCGAGATCGAGCACTGGCGGACGCAGCGCGACCCGCTGGTGCTGTTCCGCGACGCGCTGGGAGAACGAGGCATCGACGGCGACGAGCTGGACGTCATCGACAAGGAGGTCGAGGCAGAACTGGCCGAGTCTCTGGAATTCGCCCGCTCGAGCCCCGCCCCTCCGCCCGAGGCCGCCTTCACCCACCTGTTCACCGACCCGATCGGTAGCTGAGCGGCCCTGTGCGAACACTGACCTACCTCGAGGCGCTCAACGAGGCGCTGGTCGAGGAGATGGAACGCGACGAGTCGGTCTTCGTGATGGGCGAGGACGTGACCTGGGGGCTGATGGGCTCCACCACGGGGCTGGTCGACAAGTTCGGCGACGAGCGGATCCGCGACACGCCGATCTCCGAGGCCGGCTTCGTCGGGGCGGGCGCCGGCGCGGCCATGGTGGGCATGCGCCCGGTCGTGCACATGCTGATCGCGCCGTTCGTGTACGTGGCGTTCGATCAGCTCGTCTCGATCATCGCCAAGTCGACCTATCTCTACGGCGGGCAGGCCAAGCTGCCGATCACGCTGATGGCGCCCATGCTCTACAACCGCGGCAACGCCGCTCAGCACTCCGACCGCCCCTACCCCACTCTGATGACGATCCCCGGTCTGAAGCTCATCGCGCCGGCCACGCCTGCCGACGCCAAGGGGATGCTCAAGGCGGCGATCCGCGACGACGACCCCGTGATCAGCTTCGAGGACGGCGGCCTGTGGGGCCGGCGAGGCGAGGTGCCCGACGGCGACCACGTCGTCCCGCTGGGCGAGGCCGACGTGAAGCGCGAGGGCGACGATGTCACCGTCGTGGCCCTGGCGGGAGCGGTCGCCCACGCCCTGGCGGCGGCGGAGGAACTGGCTGGCGACGGGATCTCGGCGGAGGTGGTGGACCTCCGGTCGATCGTGTCCCTGGATCGCCGGACGGTGCTGAACTCGGTGGCGAAAACGGGCAGGCTCGTCGTCGCCGATCCCGCCCACGAGATGGGCTCGGTGGCGTCGGAAGTGGCCGCGATCGTCGCCGAGGAGGCGTTCTGGGACCTGCAGGCGCCGATCAGCCGGGTGACGACGCCACACACACAGATCCCCTACAGCGCCGACCTCGAGCGCCCCCTGTACCCGAGCGCCGATCGGATCGCAGCCGCCGCCCGCCAACTGATGGCATGACCGCCGTCACTGAGATCCGGCTTCCCCAGTTCGGCATGGGGATGCAGGAGGGCACGATCATCACCTGGTTCAAGCGCGAGGGCGACCAGGTGGCGGCCGGCGAGGTCGTGGCCGAGATCGAGGCGGAGAAGGTCACCGAGGAGTTGGTTGCGACCGGCGGCGGGGTGCTCCAGCGCATCCTCGTGCCCGAGGGCGAGACCGTCGCCGTCAACGAGTTGCTGGCCGTGATCGGCCCCGCAGGAGCCGCCGCGGCGGACGCCGGTGAGCCGGTCGTCGGCGACGACGAGCCGGATCCCGCCGAGGATCCGCGCAAGACCGTCATGGATTCCGGCCTTCGCCGGAATGACGACCCCGGTGACGGCCCCCGCCGGCAGGTCACACCCCGCGCCCGCCGCCTGGCCGCAGACCTTGGCGTGGACCTCGACTCGGTGGCCGGTACCGGACCCGGCGGCCGCGTCACCGAGGACGACGTCACCGCGGCCGCAGCCGAAAGCGCCTGATCAGCCCCTCGCCAGCCCCCGCTAGTGTCCTGAGCCGGAAGTTCGTCGGAGGTATCTGGCGAGGTTAGCAAGCCTCTCAACAGCGGTTTCGTGCCAAGGCGAACGGTTGAGGCCACGCCATACCCTCATGAACTTGGAACTCAGGACACTAGGGCGGATCGGCCGATCGGGTGAGGGTGAATCCCTCGTAGTCGTTGGCGGCGACCTCGTCGCAGGCGGCCCGGTAGTTGTGGGTCCCGCCTAGGTACATGGTGATGCCGCGGGGCTTGCCGGGGATGTTCGCCCCCGTCCACCACGAGTTCGTCTTGCCGACGATGCTCCGGGCGACGAGACCCTCGACGAGCGCGGTCCAGACGGCCTCGGCCTCGGGGTCGGCGTCGATGCGCTCGAAGCCGCGCTCGACCATGTGGGCGAGGCAGTCCGCGATCCAGTCCACGTGCTGCTCGATCGACAGCATGACGTTGCTGAACACCGCCGGGCTGCCCGGCCCGGTGATCATGAACAGGTTCGGGAACCCGGAGGCGACCAGGCCGATGTAGGTGCCCGCCCCGTCGGCCCACTTGTCCCGCAGCGCCAGCCCGCCGACCCCGCGGATGTCCATCGACAGCAGGGCACCGGTCATGCCGTCGAAACCTGTGGCGTAAACCAGCACGTCGAGGTCGTAGTGATCGTCTGACGTCCGGAGCCCCCGGGGCGTGATCTCGGTGATCGGCACCGCCTTCACGTCCACCAGCGTGACGTTGTCGCGGTTGTAGGTCTCGAAGTAGTCGATGTCGACGATCAGCCGCCGGGACCCGATCGGAAAGTCGATGTCCACGAGCTTCTCGGCCACCTCCTGGTTGTCGACCTTGGCCCGCACCTTGTCGCGCACGAACTGCGCGGCACGCTCGTTCGATTCGGGGTTGGTCAGGATGTCGTCGATGGTCATGGCGAAGCCCGGCCCTCCCCGCTGCCAGGAGGCCTCGAGAATCTCGGCGCGGGCGGCGGCGTCCAGGTCCGAGGAGGCCGGGACGATCGGGCGGGACAGCCCGGCGGGGGACGTGCGCTTGAACTCCTGCCGCTCGCCGAAGCTGTCGCGGAGTTCCTGGCGGGCCTCGTCGTCGAGCGGGCGGTTGCGTGCCGGCACGGTGTACTGGGCGGTGCGCTGGAAGACATAGACGTGCTCGGCCGTCCTGGCGACCTGGGGGATCACCTGCACGCCGCTGGAGCCGGTGCCGATCACCCCGACACGCTTGCCGGCCACGTCCACGCCCTCGGCGGGCCAGCGGGCGGTGTGGTGCTGCACCCCCGCGAACGTCTCGGCACCGGGGATCGTCGGCTTGTTCACCTCCGACAGGCAGCCGGCCGCCGACACCAGGAACCGGGCCGATACCGTGGCCCCGCCCGACGTGTCGATGATCCAGCGGTTCGTGCCCTCGTCGAAGCTGGCCCGCTCCACCCGCGTGTCGAATTGGATATCGCGGCGCAGATCGAAGCGGTCAGCGACGTGATTGAAGTAGCGCTCCAGCTCCGGTTGGCTGGGGAACCGCTCGGTCCAGTCCCACTCCTGCTCGAGCTCCTCGGAGAACGAGTAGCAGTAGTCCCAGCTCTCCACGTCGCAGCGGGCGCCGGGATAGCGGTTCCAGTACCACGTCCCCCCCACGCCGTCGCCCTGCTCGAACACCCGCACCGAGAGTCCGAGTCCCCGCAGCCGGTGCAGCGCGTAGAGCCCGGCCGCCCCGGCACCGATGACGATGGCGTCGAAGTCGCCGCCAGGCTGCGCCCCGGCGCCGGTGGTCTCGTGGATCTCTGCAACCATGGCCGCCGAGAATCTAGCGGGATGATTCTGATGGGTCGGCCGTGCCCGGTACATCCTGCACGCCTCGGGCACGACGTTCCGCGAAGTCATGCAGGCCCGGTTGATTCTCGCGCCGCTGCGGCCCGGCCGGCCACCGAGCGGATCGACTGGTTCTGAGCACGACGGCTCGCCGCCTGTTTGGTGACAATTGACTACACTCTCACCATGACTGTGCTGTCGATCCGGTTCAAGCGCCCGGGTGCCTACGAGAGACTCAAGCGGGGCGCCGCCCAGCGGGCCGAGTCGATCTCCTCGGTGGGAGAGCGTCTGATCGACGAGGGTCTGCGCATGGAGGCTCATCCCGGAATCGTCTTCCGCGACGGGCCGAGCGGCCGGCGCGCCGGATTGGCCGCCGGGCCGGACGTGTGGGAGGTCGTCGGGTTGCTGCGGGGTCTGCGGGGCAGTGTCGAGGGACGGGTCGCCGCCGCGGCCGCCCAACTCGGCCTCACCGGCGCGCAGGTCCGGACGACCAGCCGGTACTACGCCGAGTTCACCGGCGAGGTCGACGCTGAGATCGCGCACAACGACGACATTGCCGACCGCGAGTTGGCCACCTGGGAGAATGAGCGCAGGCTGCTGTCGGGGTGAGGCTCCTCCTCGACGAGATGCACGCCCCGCGGGTCGCGGCCCGGCTGCGAGACCGGGGACACGACGCCGTCGCCGTCAAGGGGCGTGCAGAGCTCATCGGAATGTCCGACGAGGATTTGCTGCGCGCCGCGACGGCCGATGAGCGAGCAGTGATCACCGAGAACGTCAAGGACTTCGCCCCGCTGCACCAGCACATCGCGGCTGCCGGGCAGCGGCACTCGGGGCTGATCTTCACCCATCCTCGCCGGTTCCCCCGCTCCGCCCCGGACCATGTGCGAGTCCTAGCCGATGCACTCGATGCCTTCCTCGTCGAACACGGTCCCGAACTCGACGATGTCGGGATGTTCGTGTGGTGGCTCAAGCCAGCGAACCGATAAGCACAGGCCCGGGTACGGCGGCCACGGTCAGATCCCAGCGGCTGCCGCCGGGGCCGCCACGTCGGTGACGACTTCCAAGCACGCTCAGAGCGATGCCGGCGCCAGTGGGTCCGGGCCGGCTCGGCGAGCGGGCGGCGTCAAGCGCGCAGGTCTCGCCAGGTCCAGGCGGCTCCGTCCACGAGCAGTTCGGGATCGCCGGTCCACAGCGTGGCGCCGTGAGCGGCGGCGGTGGCGGCAGCGAAGCAATCGGCATACGACATCCGGTGGTCGGCCTTGATCCGAGCGGCTTCCATCACCCGGCGGGAGGTCGGAAGCTCGGCTGCCACGATGTCCTGCAGGTCTCGGACAACCGACTCCGCCGCGAGCTGCCCGTGATTGCGTCGGACGATGTAGTAGACCTCACCGAGGTTGATCCAGCTGATCGTCGGAATTTCCGAGTCCAGGAGTCGTCGAACCGCCGACGCAGCCGGTTCGTTCCCCTCCAGGAATTCGATGACCGCCCAACTGTCCAGAACTACCGCCACGCGGCGTCTTCTCTGCGTCGATCCGCGTCGCGCCCCGCCAACAGTTGTTCGGCCATACCGGAGTCACCGAATCTGCCCATCAGAGTCTCCGGGCTGCGCACGGGCCGCAGCGCCACATGATCGTCGCAGTCCCAGAAGCTCACCTCGTCGCCGGGCTCGATCCCGAACCGATCACGCAACTCCTTGGGAATCACGACCTGCCCCTTGGCCCCTACCGTGTGAGTCATACCGATAAGTATAACCAATCATGGCGCTCGCTACAGAAATCGGCCGTCACTCCAGGGCGAGGCCGATGCGGCGGAGTTCGTCGAGGCGCGTCTCGGGGGCGTCGGGGGCGTAGTCGCCGGGGGTGTAGGTGACCTCGTGGAGTTGGCCGGTGTATGGGAAGCTGCCGCGGCGTTGGTAGAGCTGCCACGAGACCGGTGATCGGCGGTCGATGCCGACGTCGATGCCCTCGAAGGGCAGGAACTCCGAGAGCTGCACCAGGCCCTGGCCGGAGATGGCGGTCCGGCCGTCGACGATCACGTCGAGGTCCCAGCGGTGGCCGCCGGGGGCCCGCACGTCGATGAGGATCCCGGCGCATGCACCGAGGGGCGCCGGCGCCAGCGGGTTCGGCCGGCCGGCCTCGTTCAACTCGAAGCAGAGCCGGTCGTCCTCGACGTAGAGCACGTACCCGGCCTCCTGGCCGCCGTGGGCGACCAGCACCCCCTCGTCGCCGGGCCGGTGCTCGAGTCGGATGTCGATGCGGAACGACCGGCCCCCGATCAGCCGCTGGGAACGCACCCGTTCCAGGGTGGGCGCACCCGGTGTGAGCCGCACCGCTCGGGCGAACCGCTCGTCGCCGGGCGGCCGCATCGCCGTCTTCAGCCCCACCCCCTCGTCGAGCGGGAACACCCGGTTCCGCCAGGCCGCGTCCTCCCAACCTTGCAGCATCTCCGCCAGCTTCTCGGGGTACTCGGCGGCGACATCGCGCAGCTCGTTGAGGTCAGTGGGCAGGTTGAACAGCTCCCACTGATCCTCGCTGAACGGGGTCCGGTTCCGGTGGAACGTCACCGCCGCCCACCCGTCGCGGTAGAAGGCCCGATGGCCGACGCACTCGTAGTACTGCTCGTCGCGCAGCGACGGCGCGGCCGGGTCGGTCAGCGACGCCGCGAACGACACCCCCGACAGCGGCTCCGCCTCGAGACCCTCCCGTTGGCTCGGCACCTCGAGCCCCAGCAGGTCCGCCAGCGTGGGCAGGAGATCGGTGACGTTGGCGTACTGGTCACGGATCACCCGGGGCTGCCCGACGGGCCCCGCCGGCCACGACAGCACGAACGGCACCGAGTGCCCGCCCCGGTAGGTCATGAGCTTGTACAGCCGGAACGGCGTGTTGCAGGCCATGGCCCAGCCCCGCGGGTAGTGCGGCCAGGTGGTCGGCCCGCCGATCGCGTCGATGCCTGCAACCAGCTCGTCGTCGATCGGCTCACCGTGCCCGCCAGGGGTGCCCGATATCTCGCCGACGGCCTGGAAGTAGGAGGGCGTTCCCCACTCGCCGCCCTCCCGTGACGCCCCGTTGTCACTGGTGAAGACGAAGATCGTGTCGTCGAGTTCGCCCAGGTCCTCGAGCGTGTCGCGGATGGCGGCCACGCTGCGATCGACCGAGGTGACCATCGCCGCGTACACCTCCATGTAGCGCGCCATGACCTTGCGCTGGTTCGCCGACAGCGAGTCCCACTCCCTGACGTCCTCGCCGGGCTCGGTGTTGCGCGGTGGCAGCACCGTGCCGGGGGGCACGATCCCCAACTCGATCTGCCGGGCCAGCCGCTCTTCGCGCAGCCGGTCCCAACCGCCGTCGTAGCGACCCCGGTGGCGGGCGATGTCGGCGGCGGGGGCGTGCAGCGGCGCGTGCACCGCCCCGTGGGCGTAGTACAGGAGGAAAGGCTTGTCCGGGTCGCCGAGGCGCACCTCACGGATCATGCGCACCGCACGCTCGGTGAGATCGTCGGTCAGGTAGTAGCCCTCGGGGTACTCGTCGGTCTGCACGGCGCTGTTGCCCTCGTACAGCCGGTGCGGGTGGTGGAAGTTCGTGAGCGCCTCGAGGAACCCGTAGTACTGGTCGAAGCCGCGCTGCAGCGGCCACGAATTCCTGTCGCCGGCATCGGAGAGGTCGGCGGGAGTGCACAGGTGCCACTTCCCCACCGCCAGGGTGGCGTACCCGTTTGCGCGCATCATCTCCGCCAGCGACGGCTGGTTGCGCGGCAACTCGCCGGCATAGCCGGGGAAGCCGGGATCGGCGTTGGCCACGAACCCCATCCCGGCCAGATGCGGGTTCAGTCCCGTCAACAGCGCCGCCCGCGTCGGCGAGCACATGGGGGTCACGTGGAAGTTCGAGTAGCGGAGCCCCGCCGCGGCCAGGGTGTCGATCGCCGGCGTGGGAATCTCCGAGCCGTAGCACCCCACGTCGGAATAGCCCAGGTCGTCGGCCAGCACGATCACGACGTTCGGCGAACCGGCGGCCGCGGCCGGCTTCTGTGGCCACCACGGCTCCGAGGTGGAGAACACCCGGCCGATCCGCCCCTCGAATCCCGGATAGTGCTCGCTCTGCAGGTCGCTGGACACGTCTCTCCCCTGGTCAATCAAGTCAGCTTGCGGGCCGACCGACTCTCGATCCGCCAGCCCGGCAACCTACTCCCGCCGGCAGCAACGGCCTCGCCGGTGCGCCGGCGGCGTCACATTGCCATACATTCACTGCGGTCTCACGGAGGGGAAGCCATGAACCGATTCGAGGACAAGGTCGTGATCGTGACCGGCGCGGCAGGCGGCATCGGGCGGGCCGCGGCGCTGCGCTTCGGCGCCGAGGGCGCGGCCGTCGTGGCGGTCGACCTGGACGATGACGGGATGGCCGGGACCGTCGCCGCGGTCGCGGCGGCCGGCGGGACGGCCCATGCGGTTCGGGCCGATGTGACGCAGTCGGGCGACGTGGAGGCCTACGTGCAGACGGCCGTCGACCGCTTCGGCGGCGTGGACGTGCTGTTCAACAACGCCGGCGTCGAAGGGGTGGTCTCGCCGCTCGAGGACTACCCCGAGGACGTGTTCGACAACGTCATGGCCGTGAACGTGAAGGGCGTCTGGCTCGGCATGCGCCACGTCGCCGTCGCCATGCGGGCCCGCGGCGGCGGCGCCATCGTGAATGCATCGTCGGGCGCCGGGTTGCGCGGCACGCCGGAACTGATCGCCTACGGCGCCAGCAAGCACGCGGTGATCGGCATGACCGCGACCGCGGCGATCGAGCTGGCGCCGGCCGGGATCCGGGTGAACGCCGTCTGCCCCGGGCCCGTCGACACCCGCATGCTGGAGGCGATCGCGGCCGGCAAGTTCCCCGAGGACCCGGACCTGTTCCTGAAGCGAAGCGACGAGCGGAACCCCATGGGTCGGCGGGGCAGACCCGAGGAGGTCGTCGCCCTCGTGACCTTCCTGGCATCGGACGACGCCTCGTACATAAACGGCGGCTGGCACACCGTGGATGGCGGGTGGGCAGCCGGCTGAACGGAAGCCACCCCGACGTGCACAGGAATCAAACATTTGGTAGTTTCTCTGCGAACTGATTGCCCTGCTAGGGAGCTTGGCAACAAACGTTGAGGGGACTGACATGAGGACACGATCACGGCTCTTCGCACTTCTCGGCATTCTGCTGGCGTTTTCGCTGCTGGCCACGGCGTGCGCAGGCGACGACGACGAACCCTCGGCTCCTGATCCCGGGGCCGCGCCGGCTGCGCCTGCCGGTGAGGCCGAGGACATGGACGACGCCGAGGAGATGGATGACGCGGCCCCGGCTCCCGCTCCGGCCGCCGACGACGATGCGGCCCCGGCTCCGCCTCCCGCTGCAGACGACGCAGCCCCGGCAGATGACGACGCCGAGCCGGCCACCGCAGCCGACGCCGCCGAGCCGATGGTGATCGGCCCGCCGGAGGTGGACCTGATCCGGGTGTGTGCAGCGCCGTCGTTCACCCAGATGTATGCGGAGGTCATGGTCTCGCAGGGATTCCTCTCCGATCGGGGGACCGATATCGAGTTCGTGGCGTGCTTGTCGGGTCCGGCGCAGGCCGCGGCGTTGGTCTCGAGACAGGTCGACATCGCACTGAACACCCCCGACAACATGCTGGGTATCCGCAACGCCGATTTCGATGTGGTCATGTTCGCCCAGATCGTCGACACCCATTTCTTCGACATCGTGGTGTCGAACAACTTCGGGCAGATCGACTGCGCCGAGGGTGACTGGGAGTGCGCGATGGCCGCACTCGAGGGCACCCGGGTCGGCGTGGTGGCCCGCGGCGCCGCCGCCGAGCAGATCGCCCGGCAGCTGCTCGACTCGGCCGGGTTCGATCCCGACGACTCCACGTACATCGCCACCGGGCTGTCGGGAACGACACTGGCCGCGCTGGCTTCCGACGAGATCGACTGGACCATCACGTTCGAGCCGGGCCTGACCCGGGCCGAACTCGACGGCATCGGCTACCGGCCGTTCCGGCTCCAGGCGGGACACGGCCCGGCCGAGCTGGACTGGCCGTCGGCGATCCTGCTGACGGCCCGGGACTTCTGGGACAGCAACCCCAACACCGTCCTGCACTACCGCGAGGCAATGGTGGAAGCCGTCGAGTGGATGCGCGACCCGGCCAACCGCGACGAGCTGCTGGCGGGCGTGGTCGACTTCCTCGGGCTCGAAACCGACATGGCTGCGCACATCGTGGACAACAACATCGGCAGCTACACCGTCACCGGCGTCCTCGACCCGGTCCGGATCGGCAACAACGTCAACTACGCGGTCGGTCGCGGCATCCTCGCCGAGGCCCAGCAGTTCGGGGAGTTCGCCGTCGGCCCGGACATCGACGCCATCCTGCCGGAGGAACTGGTGGCAGAGACCGATCACGTCCTGATCTGCCAGGCGCCCTCGTTCAACGGCCTCACCGTGCACGTGGCGGTGGAGAAGGGCTTCCTGGGCGACCGCGGCGTGACCGGCGAGTTCGTGCAGTGCCACTCGGGCCCGGCCAACGCGGCGGCGCTGATCGCCGGCGAGGTGAACTTCTCGATCAACACGCCCGACAACATGTTGGGCATCCGCAACGCCGGCTTCGACGTGGTGCTGTTCCAGCAGATCCAGGACACGCACTTCTTCGACATCATCATCAGCGAGAACTTCGGGCCGATCGACTGCGAGCAGGGCGACTGGCAATGCACCATGGCCGCCCTCGAGGGCACGAGCGTGGGTGTGGTGGCCCGCGGCGCCGCCGCCGAGCAGATCGCCCGCCAGCTGTACGACTCCGCCGGATTCGACCCCGACGGCGCCACCTACATCGCCACCGGACTGGCCGGCACCACGCTGGCCGCACTGTCCTCCGGTGAGGTGGACTGGGCCATCACCTTCGAGCCCGGCCTGAGCCAGGCGGTCATCGACGGCATCGGCTACTCGCCGTTCACGCTGCGCACCGGCCAGGGCCCCACCGAGTTGGACTGGCCCTCCGCGGTCAACACCACCAGCCGGGAGTTCTTCCAGAACAACCCCAACACGGTGGCCATCTACGCCCGCTCGGTCCGTGATGCGATGGACTGGATGCGCAACCCGGCCAACCATCCCGAGGTCCTGGACCTCATGGCGAGCTTCCTGGGCCTGGACCGCTCGGTCGCCGAGGTCGTGCTGGCCAGCAACATCGGCAGCTTCAGCCTCAACGGGCGACCCGACCCCAGGCGGCTCGGCAACAACGTGAACTACGCCGTGGGACGCGGCATCCTCGAAGAAGCTCAGGACTTCAACGACTTCGCCGTCACCCCGTAACCGAACTCTCACTCCCCGGTCGGGCGACTCGGTTGAGTCGCCCGACCGGGGCGAGTCTGACAACCTAGGGGTTCTGTGCAACCGGCCGTAGAACTGAAGGACGTCACGCTCATCTTCGGCGGCGACCGCCCCGACGATGAGCCGGTGCTCGCCGTCCAGGACATCGATGTCGCCATCCCGCCGGGCCAGTTCGTGGCCGTCGTGGGGCCCAGCGGCTGCGGCAAGACCACGATCCTGAACATGCTGGCCGGGATCCTGAACCCCACCAGGGGCTCGGTGCTCCGCCACGGACAGGAGGTCGACGGCCCCAGCCAGGACATCGGCTACATGCTCGCCCGCTCCGGCCTGAGCCCGTGGCGCACCGCCCGCAGGAACGTCGAGTTGGGGCTGGAGTTCCGCAAGGTGCCGAAGGCGGAGCGGCGCCGGCAGGCCACGGAGCTGCTGGCCAAGCTGCGCCTGGAGGGGTTCGCCGATTCGTACCCCTCCCAGCTCAGCCAGGGCATGCGCCAGCGGGTGGCCATCGCCCGCACGCTGGCCATCAGTCCCGACCTGTGGCTCATGGACGAGCCCTTCGGCGCCCTCGACGCCCAGACCCGCCTCACCGTGCAGGCCGAGTTCCTGGAGCTCTGGTACGAGACCCACAAGACGGTCATCTTCGTGACCCACGACCTGGAGGAGGCCGTGCTGCTGGCCGACCGGGTCATCGTCATGACCGCACGCCCCGGGCGCATCAAGTCCGACACCATCGTGGATCTGCCCCGCCCGCGGGAGATCGACGAACTCCGCTTCGACCCCGCCTTCCGGGACACCGAGCACAAGATCTGGGAGGAGCTGCGCGGTGAGATCGTCTGAGGGCGACGAGCCGCGGGAGGCCGACATGGCCGAGGCCACGAGCCTGGCCGACGCCCTCACCCAGACCGAAGTGGAGGCGCTGATCCCCCACGAGCCCACCTGGAGGTACTGGCTGCGGCGCATCGACATCCCGGTCCAGTTGATGCGGATCGGGATCCTGTTCCTGATCTGGTGGCTGTGGTGGTCCGAGGTTCTCTGGAACGGCTGGGACTCGTTCTCGGTGTTCGGCGTGATGCCGTTCCCCAACGTGCCCGAGACGTTCCGGGCCAGCCCGTACGAGACCTGGGTGTACTTCACCGAGATCTATCACGAGCAGCTCTTCTGGCAGGACCTCTGGGTCACGGTGAAGGAGGCGTTGATCGGCTTCGTGCTCGGCTCGCTCCTCGGGCTCATCGTCGGCATCATCCTGGGTCGCTTCCAGAGGGCGGCGAGAACGCTGGGACCCTTCGTCGTCATCGTCAACGCCATGCCCAAGATCGCCTTCCTGCCGCTGATCCTGATCGTGTACGGGGTCGGCGAGATGTCCAAGGTGGTCCTGGCGGTGCTGATCGTGTTCTTCATCGTGGAGGTGCCCACCCAATCCGCTGTGGCGCTGGTGGACCCCGACCTGGACCTGGTGTCCCGGACCATGGGCGCGTCCCAGCGACAGCGCTTCATGAAGGTCACCCTGCCCGGCATCACCCCGGCGGTGTTCGGGGCGCTGCGGCTGTCGGCGGTGATCTCGGTGCTGGCGGTGGTCTTCGGCGAGATCTTCTCGGCCAAGCGCGGCCTCGGCCAGCGGCTCATCACCGCGGCCAACCAGCTCTCCTACGGCGACACGTTCGCCATCGTGTTCATCCTGGCCCTGATCGCGCTGATCATGAACGGCGGGATCGGCTTCGTGGAGCGCAAGTCGCTGCGCTGGCAGACCACCCAGGAGGGCGGTCAGGTCATCTCGCTCTAGAGGTTGACCGGGTAGACGGGGTCCTGGCCCGAGAGCACCAGCGCCACCTGCTGGGCCGCCTTGACCTGCAGATCCAGCACCGACTCCTCGGAGTAGAAGGCGGTGTGCGGGGTGAGGATCACGTTCGGGCGGCCGTAGAGCGGCAGGTCGGCGGCGGGAGGCTCGTCGGGCAGCACGTCCAGCCCGGCGCCGGCGATCTGCCCGCCGTCCAGCGCCTCCGCCAGCGCGGCGACGTCCACCAGTCCGCCCCGGGCGGTGTTGACGACCACGGCCTCCGGGCGCATCATCGCCAGCGCCTCGGCACCGATCATGTGACGGGTCTGCGGTGTGAGGGGCGCGTGGACCGACACGAAGTCCGAGCGCGCCAGCAACTCCTCGAACGACACCGACTCCACACCGAGGGCGGCGGCGTCGGCGGGATCCACGTACGGGTCGAACGCGAGCACGGCCAACCCGAAGGGCTGGGCCTTGGCGGCCACGAGCCGGGCGATCTTGCCGAAGCCGACCAGGCCGACCGTGCGCCCCCGGACCCGGTGTATCGGTTTGACCTCGGCGAGGTCCCAGCCGCCGCCGTGCACCAGCGTGTTGCCCCGTGTCACGTTGCGAGCCAGCGCCAGCATGAGCGCCATGGCGTGATCGGACACCTCGTCCTCGCAGTACTCCGGGACGTTGGTCACGACGATGCCCTTGGCCGTTGCGGCTGCCAGATCCACCGTGTCGATGCCGATGCCCGTGCGGGCGATGATCCGGCACCGCTCGAACTGCTCGATCACCTCGGCGGGCAGTTGGGCGTAGGTATTGATGACCGCATCGGCCTCCCGGGCCACGGCCAGGACGTCGACAGCACCGACCGAAGCCGACATCCGGATCTCCGCCCCGAGGGGGGCGAGCACCTCACCCGTCGGCTCGAGATCGGGGAACGGGTGATCGGTCACGGCTACGACGGGACTCGCCATCAGGTTCTCCTCAGTGCGATTCGAGCGGCCGGCACCGTAGCAGCACCACGGCAACCGGCTCTTCCCTCGGGGCCGGCGCTACGTTCCCGCGAATCGGGCGCCGCTGTAGTCGTCGAGATCGACCACGGCGATGCAGCCGGCATTGCCGTCCCGGTTGAGGCCGAACACCTCGGTGACGCCGCCTCGGACGTGTTCGTGGTTGCTCTGGTGCCAGTGGCCGTGAAACACCAGCCCCGGCGCGGTCCGCTCGACGGCGTCCCGCAGCAGGTGCCGCACCTCCTTGCACTCCGCGAGGATCCATCTCGGGATCAGCGCCTGCGGCAGTCCTTTCAGCCCCGTCACGCCGGCGGGGGCGTCATGGCAGAACAGCACGTCGAGGCCGTCGGGCGCGTTGTCACAGAGCCGGCGCAGGTCGTCCCTGGTCGGCGCCTCGTGGTCAGCCCAGCGGTGTGGCGCGAGCTTTGGGATGAACTTGTCGGGGCTGACGGCGCCGCCGAGAGCGCCACAGCGTCGCCCGCTCCAAGTCCAAGTGCTGCCGCGGTCGGCCCACCACAGCGTCCCGCCGAGGTGCAGCGGCCGCCCCGCGGCGCGCGCCTCGGTCACGTCCGGCCGCTGCGCATAGGCGGCGAGGCAGGGCCAGGCCTCGTGGTTGCCGTCGACCACGATGACCGGCAGCGGCGCTCGCATGGCCAGCCGCATCAGCGGCGCCCACGAGCGGGAGGGGAGGCCCTCTACGTGGGTCCGCGGCCGGGTGCCCCAAGAGCAGTCCTGCAGCCAGAAGTCGCCGACGGAAACCACTGCATCACAGCGTTCGCGTTCAGCAGCTCGCAGCGCCGCCCCCAGCGCGCCGTCGCTGTTGTGGATGTCCCCGAGCACGAGAACCCGCCTCACGGCGCCGTCAGCGACGGCAGGATCCTCCGCCCAAGCCCGAGTCGGCCGCCACCGGCCGCCCAGGAACGCCTCCTCCGAGACGTCTCCCAGTCCCTTCTCCATCACCCCTCGCAGTCTATGAACTGCATTCTCGCCTCTCCGGGCCCCGGTCGGGAATTCTCGCTCTGGCCCGGGTTGGGTCTGATGCAAGGAGACCCTGATGTCGGTGAGCCGCGTCGAGCAGCAACTCCTGCACCGGGGCAGTAGTTTCAATCAGGCGGGGAATTGTTCGCAAGACAGGGATCACTCAGGTGATGGTGAAGATGAGTGGGGGCGAGGCCCTCGTCAAGTCGCTCGTCAACGAAGGCGTCGAGGTCGTCTTCGGCATCCCGGGTGCGCAGATGTACGGCATCGTGGCGGCGCTGCGCGATGACCCTCGCATCCGTCTGATCACGACCCGCCACGAGCAGGCCACGACGTACATGGCCGACGGCTACGCCCGCGTGTCGGGGAGGCCGGGCGTGGCCCTGGTGGTACCGGGCGTGGGCCTGTACAACGCTGCCGCCGGGCTCGCCACCGCGTACTCCCGCTCGTCGCCCGTGCTCGTCGTCGCCGGTCAGATTCCCCGCGGCCAGATCGACAGGAACCTCGGCGGCGTGCACGAGATCGTGGACCAGCCCGACGTGGTGCGTCCCGTGACCAAGTGGCGCCAGCGGGCGCTCCGGCCTCGGGACATCCCCTGGACGGTGTCCGAGGCGTTCCGGCAGATGCGCACGGGGCGCCCCCGTCCCGCGCTGATCGAGATCCCGCCGGAGGCGTCGGTGGAGCGGGAGGAGGTCCAGCTGAGGGATCCGGCGCCCGTCGTGCGCATCGTGCCGACCCCGGAGCGGCTGCGAGAGGCCGCTCGCGTGATCGCCGCGTCCCGCCTGCCGCTGATCTACGCGGGTGGCGGGGTGGCGCGCTCGGACGCGGAGGATGCTCTCGTCGCTCTGGCCGAGGCGGCGAACATCCCCGTGGTCACCTCCGGAGGAGGGAAGGGAACCATTCCCGACCGCCACCCGCTGTCCTACGGCTCGTGCGTCAGCCCCGAAGGCGAGCGGTTCGAGATGAACCAGCTCTACGACGTGATGCGTTCCGCCGACGTGGTCATCGGGATCGGGGCGCGATTCTCGATGGGCAACCCGGCCGGCGAGTCGTCGACGCTCGTGAACATCAACATCGACGACACCGAACTGACGCGCATCCAGGCCAACACGCTCCCCCTGCACGGCGACGCCAGGGCGACCATCGAGGCTCTCCTGCCCCACCTCCTCGAGGCGGGCTCCGGCGACCGCCCGTCACCCGCCGAAGCGGTCACCGCCGCCCGCCGGCTGATTGCGTACTACGACATCAAGTTCAAGGAGCCCCAGTACCCGATCCTGGAGGCGCTGCAGCGCGGGATCCCGGAGGAGGCCTGTGTCGTGTGGGGGGTGACGCAGTTCGGCTACTACGCCCGCACCCATTTCCAGGTGAACCACCCGAAGACCTACGTGGACTCCGGGTACGCCTTCAACCTCGGCTTCTCATTCCCGACGGCGCTCGGCGCACAGATGGCCCGACCGGACGACCCGGTGGTCTGCGTCGTCGGCGATGGGGGATTCATGTTCAACGCGTCCGAACTCTCGACGGCGGTCAAGTACGGGCTCGGTGTGGTCACCGTCGTCTTCAGGAACGACTCCTACGGCAACGTCGCCCGTGATCTGACCGAGTTCTTCGACGGCACCTACGAGACCGATCTCCACAACCCCGACTTCGTGGCGTTCGCCGAATCGTTCGGCGCGGTCGGGCTACGGGCGGACGACCCTCTGGATCTGGCCCGGCTGATCCCCGAAGCACTCGAGCGCCGCGCACCGGTGGTCATCGACGTCCCCATCGGCCACGTCGATCTGCCCCGCGCCAAGTTGCTGGCGCACGTGCCCTCGTTGCCATGGACCCTGCCCCAGGACGGCCTCATCCCCTCCTGAGCCCGGCCACCATCGATTACCGGCGAATGCAATTCAGTCGCTTGTCCAGGGTGTCGGAGGGGGAAACCGATTCGGGGTCTGCCACCGTCCGAAGCTGTCCGAGAGATTCTGTATTTGTCCAGGTCATATGCCATTTGACGTTTGCCACTGTCCAGATCAGTCCGATAGACTCCCGAACAATTGGTAATAACGAAAGGCATAAACGTGGACCGGCCCGCGACACTCTCGGCCAGTTTCGTACGCACTGTGAAGCGCCCTGGGCGCTATGGCGACGGCCGCGGATCCCGCGGACTCAGCCTACTGGTCAAGCCGACCACCAACGGCAGGTTCAGCAAGACGTGGAGCCAGCGCCTGCGCATCAACGGCCACCCCGTGATGATCGGCTTGGGCGCCTACCCCGTCGTCTCCCTCGCCGACGCGCGCGAGGAGGCGCTGGAGAACCGCCGGGTGCTCGCCCAGGGCAAGGATCCACGGCGCAGCAGAGCCATTCCCACCTTCGAACAGGCCGCCGAGGCGGTGATCGCGCTCCGCGCCGACACCTGGCGTGACGGCGGCCGCACCGCTGACATCTGGCGGTCGTCCCTCGAACGCTTCGTGTACCCGCAGATCGGCGCCAAGCGAGTCAACGAGGTCACCTCCGGGGACGTGATGCGAGTGCTGTTGCCGATTTGGAACGACAAGCGGGCCACAGCCACCAAGCTGAAGTCGCGCATCGGCGGCGTCATGAAGTGGGCCATCGCGCAGGGCCACCGGGCCGACAATCCCGCCGGCGACGCCATCGCCGCCGCACTGCCCCGCACCGGCGGCCAGCAGACCCATCACCGGGCGCTCCCCCACCAACAGGTCGGCGACGCCCTCGCTGCGGTGCGAGAGTCTGACGCCTGGGCGGCGACCAAACTCGCCTTCGAGTACCTCGTCCTGACAGCCACGCGCAGCGGCGAGGTCCGCGGCGCCCGCTGGAACGAGATCGACCTTGAGTCAGCGACCTGGACCGTCCCCGGAGACCGGACCAAGACCGGCAAACCCCACCGCGTCCCGCTCAGCGACCGAGCCCTCGATGTCCTCGCCGACGCCACCGCCCTCGTCGATGAGAGCGGACTGCTGTTCCCCAGCCCCACGGGTCGCCAACTCAGCGACGCCACGATGTCCAAGCTGCTCAAGGAACACAACATCGGCGCCGTCCCCCACGGCTTCCGCAGCAGCTTCCGCAGCTGGTGCGCCGACACCGGCGTGGCCCGCGAAGTCGCCGAAGCCGCCCTCGGCCACACCGTCGCCGGCGTCGAAGGCGCATACCAACGCAGCGACCTCCTCGAGACCCGTCGCCAACTCATGGACGACTGGGGCGGCTACATCACCATCTAGCCCCCGCGGGCACACCGCGCACACAGACCCCCGGCGCGCACGAGGAGCTTCACCAACCCGCAGAGTTCCACCTAGCGCGGCCACCTCAGCTACCAGTCCAGCGACAGAGAGGACCGCCACAAATCGCTGGATCGCGAACGTGAAGAGACCTGCCTTGACCCGACGTCTCTGACGTACGCCAGGATCAGAGCAGACTTCTCCGGCACCCAGAGTTCCCAGCCACCCAGCCCGGGCTTCGTCGCGTTCTCCAGCTGTCACACGCGGTCGTCGAGCAGGAAACTGCACGAACCACAGTGTTGAGGTCCAATCGCGGTTCTTTAGAGATAGATAGATGTCAATGATCGCAGCAAGTCCAGACGAGTCGGGGCCTCTGGTGGGCGCGGACGGCGACGCTCGCCCGGCGGGCGTGAGCCCCTACTCGACGGGCGGTGGCGGGGTCACCTTTGAGCGGAAGGTCGCGGTCAAGTACCTCGCGCATCTCCTCGTCGGCGACGGCACCAGCGAACTCGGTGACGCCCGCCGCGTAGTGGGAGTCGCGTTCCAGCAGGCTCTGGAGCACCCGGTAGACGATCTTGTCGTACAGGCGGCGCTTCGGGACGAACAAGAGCCGTCGCTCGTGCTCGCGCTCGCAGTGCGGCGCAGACCGCAGATCGTTTCAAGCGACGAGTCGACGCGGAAGCTGGTTCAGCAGCTCGTGCGCGCTGTGATCAATGCGCCAATCGACGGTCCGGAATTCCGGGTGGCGCTGGTGGTATCGGGACTGCAGACGCATGCTGAGCAGCTCGCGACGTTGGCCACCCACGCTGCGGTCCAGATGGACGCCCCCGGATTCTTCGAGCTGATCAATACGCCGGGGAAGTTTCCTACTGGGGTTCGAGACCGGTTGGCTCAGCTATATCAGCTCGTCAGCTGTGCGCTTCGTGACCTCGACGAAGCCGAAGCCGACCCGACGGCGGTCCGGCACCGCACGTGGCAAATGCTCTCGGCGCTCGAAGTGCTCATGCCGACGCTCGAGCCGCCCGAAGAGACGGACTGGTCCGACATCACAAACCGCCTCGTCCCTGTCGCCCGAGGGACTGATCTGCTCGGAGCATCGCAACTACGGGATCGGCTTGTCGACCTTGCGGCCGAATACTCGCCGAAGTCCGCGCGAATCGATCTCACCTTGCTACGGCGGGGTGCGCATGCGGCCCTCGAACCAACAATCCGACGACATGAGCCGGGATGGCACATGCTCGACCATCTCCACGAGATGGCCCTCGCGTCGGTACGTCGCGAGCTCTCTACTATCGACGGCGTCCGCTGCATGCATGTCGATCGGCGCGACTCCACTTCGGAACTGCTGGAAGCAATCAGGGATGCCGCAGGTGTAGTCGTTACCGGTGAGCCAGGTGTGGGCAAGAGCGCGCTTGCACTGCAGTCGTGTACAGACGCGAGTACCGCAGATCCGGACTCCCTGCAGGTGCTGTGCGTCAACCTGCGAGCCGTTCCGCTGCTCGTGGTCGACTTCGAGAACGCTTTGGGCTGTCCGCTCGCTGCCCTGTTCGGTGAACTGAGCGCACCCAAGCGGATTCTTGTCGTCGATGGCGCCGACGCGGTCGCTGAGGGCCGGGAGATGGCATTCCGCCACTTGGTGGAGGCTGCCCGAGCGACCGACGTGAAGGTGATCGCAGTGTGCGCCGTTGACACGAAGCAGGTCGTGCACGACGCGCTCACCGATGCGCTTGGCGCCCCGGTCGCAGAGCATGCGGTCTCCCCGTTGACCGACGCGGAGATCTCGGGAATTGCTGGGATGTTCCCGGAACTGTACAACCTGACCGCCAACCAGCGATCACGAGAACTCTTGCGCCGGCTGGTCGTCGTCGACCTGCTTGTGCGCGGTGGCGTCTCCGGTGTACCACTGACCGACGCAGATGCAATGAATGAAGTCTGGCAGGGTCTGGTCCGTCGACGCGAGGTGCCCGAGCGGGGCTCTCCGGACGCCCGAGAGTTGGCGCTACTGCAACTAGCTGATCTCGAACTCAGCGGCGGCGACCGGCTTGCTGTGCTCAGGGGGATCGATCCAGTCGCCCTTAGTGGTCTCCGCCACGACCGACTGTTGCAGACATCGGTCGACGATCCATTCCGGATCGGACCCGAGTTCGCCCACGACGAACTACGTCGCTATGCGGTGGCTCGCCTATTGCTCGGGCAACCGGATCCCGGCGCGAAGCTGTTGCAGGACGGCGCCCCGCGCTGGTCCCTGTCGGCCGCGCAACTCGCGTGTCAAGCCCGGTTGGCGCAGCCCGAGACAGCCACAGCGCCGATACGCGGCCGGTTCACAACCCTGCAGTCCTCGTTCGACGCGGTCGTCCGGGCCGGGCACGGGGATCGCTGGGGTGACGTACCCACTGAGGCCTTGCTCACAATCGCCGATCCCGACAATGTGCTCTCGGACGCTTGGCCCTCGCTGCGCGCCGACGATGATGCCGGCCTCCGCCGGCTTGTCCGCCTGGTCGATCAGAGGCACCGTGACAACAGCGGCCTGGTCAGCCTGATCGCCGTGGAACCCGTCGTGCGACTGTTGCTTGAGGAGGAAACCCCGTGGCGAGTCGGCGACTTCGCCAAAGGCCTGCTGCGGGAGTGGTTGCACGCGCACATCACTTCGCGTACTCCGGCCGGGAGTCCACTGCGCATTCTGTTGCAGGAGCGTCTCGTCTCGGCATGCCGAGCGGCGGACCGTCGCCTGGCCGAGCAGCGAGAGGCCGAAGCCGCCGTCCGGGCAACCCGAACTCCCGAGCAGGAGGGCGGCTTGGAAGCGGGCTGTTTCCCACGCGTAGCTGCGCTCAGCTATAGCACGCGCCGGGAGCGCCCGGATCTCCCCTACGAGATCACCGAGGAGATAATCCTCGAACTCCTCGCACTGCTCGGCCCCGACCTTGGCACCGACGGTGAGGAGATTCTTCGCCGCGTCAGGCGCGACGCACCCGACCAGCTCGCACCCGCTGTCGATGACCTGCCCACTGCCTGTGCTGTCGCCAGCTACGCCCCCGGGCTCTTGGCCGAGTTAGCCGAGGGGTACTACTTCGACGACGAAATTGGTCGTCTCGACGGCTTTGATGATGGGATCCGCCGTCACCGCTTCCGAGGCATCGGCTCACCCTGGGGCGCTGCATGGAACCGCGGCCCGTTCTATCCGCTGCTTCAGGCCGACTTCCGCACCGGCGTAAGGGTGATCAACCACCTTCTCAACCATGCCGCTCGCGTTCGTGCGCTCACGGTCGCCTCGCTAGAACGGCCGGGCCGGGCACCCGACGACGCCGTTGGCACCTACCAGACCGAGTTGGGCATCACCGGGACACGCCATCTCTATGTCGGCGACGATCACGTCTGGCGCTGGTACCGGGGAACCGGAGTCGGACCGGACCCGTGCGTCAGCGCGCTGCAGGCACTTGAGCGCGTGTGCGACGACCGGATCACAGCCGGTGATCCGGTCGATCCCCTCGTTGCGATCCTCCTGGAGGGCTGCGAGAACCTCGCGATGGTCGGTCTCGTCGTTGGGGTCCTCGTACGGCACGCCGAGAATGCCAACTCTGCGTTGGACCCGTTCTTCACAGAACCGCAGATCTGGGAACTCGAAGTCCCGCGCCTCGCCACAGAGGACAGTTGGTTTGCAAGTCCCTCCGGCACGAGCGTGGAGTCGGACCGGCGAGACTGGTCACTTCGACACGCGGCTGGATTCATGGTCATGGAAGCCGACGAAGATCGTCAAGCCGAGTTGCGTGCACTCGGAGAGGCGCTGGTCGCAAACGCGCGTTGCACCATCGAGACGGCCGGCGGCCAGGATGTGACCCATGTTGATGATGGAGCCAACGAACCAGTCGAACAGGAACTCGCGACCGTCCGGAATTGGGCTATCAGCCTTGATCGCGACCGATATCGATTGCTTCAGACTCCAGACGGCCTCTACGTGCAAGCTACGCCGCCCGAGGACCTGGCAGAGATGCTCCAACAGCGCATTGGGGATCAGCAACCCGGGCATGAAGAGATCCGGCTGCTCCGTCGCTACGCCATCTGGCCCCGTGACAAGCCGCTCGACGCTGTTAGTCGCGACGAACTCCTTGTCGATATCGAAGTCGCGCAGCAGATCCTCGCAAACCAGTCAGCGCTTGTCGCCCTGCACCCCTGGGATCTTCCAACAGCGGTCGCAGCGGCAGCACTTCAAGCGCATCTCCTGCGCGGCGTAGACCTTCCGGTTGAACCGCTCACGTTCGCGGTCAATACGGTACTGCAGGTCGGCGAGGGCGAGGCGTGGCCTCGCGAGTACTTGGCCGAAACCACCTACTTCGAGCAGGCCGCGGATCGCAGCGCCGCGCGCGCCCTCCCATTGCTACTTCTCCCCGTCGCTACGGGGCTTCGCGCACTCGTCGACGGAGCCGACGGGCGGTCGCTACACGACCGCGCTTCGAACACATGCGTGAACCTTGCAGGAACTCTCTCCTACGAGGTCCGCCTCCACTTGGCTCGCGGCCTCGATGCCCTCTGGACAACACCCTGTGAGAACCAGAGAACGTGTCACCACGAGACGGGGCTGCGGATCGCTACCGAGACGCTGCGCGACTGCGCACTTGGGCAACCGGATCCCGACGACGGACGTCGCCAACCTGCCGCGCTCGACGAACCGATCGCTGAATCGGTCGCCCAACTCAGCGCCGACTCGATCATCACCCTACGACTCGACGCCGCCATCAGATCGCTCGCGCCCGCCTCGATAGCCAACTGTTGTGTCTCCGCAGACGCACACGCGCTGCTGATGGTCCTGCTCGACGCGCAGCGGCGAAGTCTGCTGAACGCTAGCCACGAGTTTGCGGATGAGCGAGGGATGCACACGCTCATAGGCGCCCGCGCCCTGCTCACCCTCGCCGAAAACGACGACGACACGGCCGTGTACGCGTACATCGACGCGTATGCCGGCAACGAGTTCCTGCTCGGCCATCTGTTACGAACGCTCTCAGCCGCAGCCGAAGAAACAACTGGCCGCGCCGCAGCAGCCCGCCGACTCTGGCCAAGCGTGATGCGCCACGTGCTTACGCTGCACCACTCGGGGCGTGCACGGTTCGGCAGCGGTTTCATCGGTGACATGACGCGGGCCGCCCTCCTCCCCGATCCTTCACCTGAGAGTGAGTACCGCTACCGCGAGGTGCAGCACGATCCGATCAGGTGGTGGGACCCGCTCGCGCTGCGCGCCGAAGTCGAGGAGTGGCTGGCGATCGCCGAAGGCAACGCTACATGCATCGACCAGCTCATCGCCCTCCTCAGCGCACTAAGTCCCGTGGATCAAGCTGCCATGGGGCTGCCATGGATAGCAAGACTCGTGCTCGCGGCCCCCAACCGAGTCGGCAACAGAGCCCTCAACTTGTCCGCCTGGCTGATCGACATCCGCGCATTCGCCACCAATGCGAGCCTCGGAGCACAATGGCAACAAGTCGTCGACGCCCTCGTAGTCGCTGGCGTCAGCCGGCTCGCGCTCTATTCGGATTGACCGCGACTCAACTGACGAACGGCCTTCGCGCGAGAAGCCTCGAGACTCGATGCCACGCGACGGACGGCATCACCTGGGACGGAAGTAGGCCTGGCAAACTCCACCATCACTGCCGCTGGCGACGAAGTGCGAGAACGTAGCCAGCAGGCCACCCGAGATTGCCCAAACGGTGCTCCCCACCGCAGGACTGATCCGATACCCGACCACATGCACAGGAGCGGCAGACTCGGTGTGACCTACCAATGGTTATGAGGCCGTCGCGGCTGGACCGGCCAAGGACCTCGTCGGTGCAGGTCCGTACTCGCTCCGTGTCGCCACTCCCGCCCTCCTTGCACGGACCTGCCGAGCGTGTTTCCGATAGACGTTGAGCGAACACCGCTCGGTAATCTTGGAGGTGACGGCGCCAGTCCTAGTGCCGCGCAGCCTGATTGCGGAGACACAATGACAATGCACAGCGAGCATCAAATTGCCATCGGCGCCCGATGACGCGCTGCCGCGAGGCTGGTCACGCATAGGCGCTGATGACAGAATCTGGGAACCGCCGGTACCGCTCGAGGTTCCACTGACGACGACCCGACCAACAGAACTCGACTTAGAGGCCCTCGGATGGCAAGACTTCGAGAGGCTGCTTTGTTGGCTTGTGCCGAAGCTGCAGCGCACTCAGAACGTGTTTCGATATGGGCGCTCCGGCCAGGCGCAGCACGGCATCGATATCGCCTGTCTTCCCTCCGATGGCGAGCCGACGGTATTTCAAGCGAAGCGCTACCAGAGATTCGGTGCTTCTGATCTTCGAAACGCTGTAGAGGACTTTGTCAACGGGGAACGGCCCCTGGATGCACAGAAGTTCATCGTCATCGTCGCCTGTGACGCGAACGCCACTGCCACGGTGAACATGCTTCAGGAGTGTCAGCGCCGCCATCCGGGCTTCTACATCGAACTGTGGGATCGTAGTGTTCTGTCGCGTTTGCTCGTCGGACATCCGGACATCGTTGAGCAGTTCTTCGGTGAGCACACAAAGCGAACGTTCTGCGGCGAACGAACGAGCGGCGATCCAGCCAGCACCGCGACCCTGCGCGACTACGTGATGAGGGGTCCGATCCGACATCTCGGACTAAGCACCGTGCTGAGCGAGGCCGAGAACGAGGCATCTGTACGCCCGCGGATCGCGGCGGATTGCTTCGGGGAGATTGCCAGCGCGCTAAAGGAAGCTTCTTTCGGTGGACACGCTAACCAGTTTCGCCTGCGCCAGGCGGACATCCTCGAGGAAGCCGACGACATCATCGCTGCCAGCGAGATCCGCCTGTCCGTCGCGTGGGCTCTCATCGACACCGCCCATCTTTGGACGGCCAACGTGGCAACGCGAAAGCTCCGAGAAGCGGCTGAACACCTTCCGGAGCCGATGGCGCGATCAATCAAGGCTCTGGGCAACATTGTGGCAATCCGGTTGGGGCCGGGCCCCGAACTGGCGGACATCGCGGAAGCAGTCGACGCCCTCGAAGCAGACGACCCTCATGGTGACCTTGGGTTGCTCGCGTTCGCGGAGGAGGCACTTGCTGCTCATCGTCTCGACTTCGTGCGGCACCGAGCCGACACGATGCAAACAGCTTTCAACGAGCTTTCCCTCGACGAGGCAGCACCCCTTGTCGCGGCGCGTGTACGGGCCTGCATTGCCGACGCTACCGGCGAGTGGTCTCAACTCATGCTGCATGCGCGGACGCACTGGGCTCCTGAGATCAATGCACTCATCTGCGCACGACATGGCAGACACGCTGGCCAGCAAGGGGACGTGGATCTAGCTGTTGAGCGCTACCAACAGGCCATCCGAGCCGCGACGGATGCTCAGAACTACGGAGACGCATGGGCTTGGCTATACGCCCTACGGTCAGTCTGTTCTAGCAACGACCGCCGAGTGAGCGACGACATAGGCGACGTTCATCGCATAGCCGAAACCGTTCGCGCTCATGGAGACTCGTCGGTTCTTCCCAATGGGCGCACACGCACGCAAGCCTTGGCGACGCTCAATTCTCAGGACCCGATCGCGGCCTACGAAGCAATCAGGCGGCACGTTCGACACTCCACGGTCGCGGCTTCGCTCTCGGAGGAGATGGAAGCACACCAGCTCTTTGGGCACCTCCTCGCGGACACGGGACGCCCGATGGAAGCAGTTCAGCACTACATCGTCGCGGGTGACGGCAAAGCTGCCACCAGTCTCGCGGAACGCTGGCCGGACGAGGCGTTCAGCCTCGATGCTGACATCTCAGGGCTGCCGAGTTGGCAACGTGCAGCGGTCTTCGAAACTGTCGCTGCCTTCGACGATTGGCTACCGGATCCTGACCGCGCCCTGTGGGCCACGTCCTCGCTCAAGGAGATTCTCACCGACTCCGGCGCTGCCGGGCTATTCCGACGCCGTGCTCCCAAGGCCGCATATGGCGCGCTCGCGGCGACAGCTTCGGATCTGGCAGCGGCAGAAGCTGAACGATTCCTCGAGCAGGTTGAGGCGGGCCTGGAATCGGAGCGGGCCGCGATTCTCGACGCCGACAGCTGCTCGGTCACAGTGCTATACGAGATAGCGGGCTCTCACCCAGAGTTGGCCAGCCGCGCCGTCACAGCGGCCATGAAGCTATTCCTGAGTGTCCCGTATCGATCCCACATCAACTGGGATGAGGGTTACAACGTGCTGAGGCAGCACCAACAAATCGTTAGAGATCACCTGGCTGTCGAGGTGCAGGCAGGCGACCTCACGGCGTGCATCGTGATGACAGCAGCGGACTGTGTGGACGAGGCGGTCCTTGACCAGGCGAGACGAAGGCTCGAACGAGCAGTTTCGCAGCCCGAGAGAGAACCAGGAGTCCAACACATAGGCAGCAGTCTGCCCTACGACGCCTACCTGATCCGCCACTTGGAGGCCGAATCCATACACAGATTCGTCACCGCGGCGATGGCGCTCGCCGTCGACCCAGGAGAACCAGTTCCCAACCGAGATCAAGCCCTTGGTGCAGCAGAAGCCTGCATGCCAGGAATTCCCGAATCGCAGCGGTCGGACTTCTTCAAGGTAGCCATGGAGTGCGCTCGCGGCCTACACGACGATCAGGGGAGCACTCCCTTGCCACTGGGCGACACAGACCCTCTGAGTAGATTCCGGATCAGCTTTGGACCAAGCTCTCTGCGAGGTCCCGGACTTCGGTGCGCGGCCGCGAGCGCTGTCACGAACGAGCAGAAGAAGATGGTGAGAGGCGCGGCCTTGGAACTCCTAATCGCACCCGACAAGTACACAGCCGAGACTGCGGCGTTCGCTGCCGCTCAACTGCCGGCGCCGGTGCTCGCGGGCGACGTGGACACACTTCGACTACGACCGGATTCCCGGGCGCGCGTCCTGGCCGCATTGACGTGGGCCAGCTTGGACGATGTTGATGAGCAGATTGGCCGGGGCCTCGCTATGGACCCATCACACACGGTGCGAGCCGCCCTGGCGTCGGCGCTACGCGAAATCCCCTCCCATGACGCACTACGCCAACTGCTCTCGCGAGACACCCGGCGTACAGTCCGAAGAGCCGCATCTCGCAGGAGCCGCTGATGGGGCGGGATCCACCGAACCGAGTTCTCAAAGAACACCACATTGGCGCCGTCCTCCACGGACTCCGCAGTTGGCGCGCCAAGAACCGGGTACCCCGCGATGTTGCCGATGCCGCATCCGGCCACACCGTCGCCAGCGTCGAAGGCGCCGACCAGCGCAGCGACCTCCTCGAGCGGCGCTACATGGTCGTAGCACGCTGGGCTGGCTAGTTCACCAGCTAACGGTCGGGGGACTATAAGTGCACACTTCTACAATCTCTAGCTTATGATTGTGGTGTGTGGGCAGGCGAGCACACCGACGAGTTCGGCGAGTGGTGGGACAGCTTGACCCCGAGCAGCAAGAAGCGCTCGACGATCGGGTGATACTGCTCGCCGAGGTCGGACAGGGCCTGCGGCACCCCGTCGTCGGAGAGATCACCTGGTCACGCACGCCAACATGAAGGAACTCTGGGTATCGAAGGGCAGCGCACTACGGGTGCTTTTCGCATTCGATCCGCGGTGCCACGCCATCTTGCTGCTGGTCGGCGAGAAGTCAGGCCGATGGCAGGAGTGGCACAACTGGGCGATCCCCCCCCCAAGCCGACGAACCATACGACACCTACCTCGAGGAACCGCGAGCAGAAGGGCTCCTCGACGATGAGCCCTAACTATGACCCGACACACGAATGGACAGCAGCACCATGCCAAACACGACGTCATACCGAGAGCTTCACGGCCGGGTTGCCGAGCGGTCGGGCGCCGCCGAGCGCCTCGCCGCGCTCCGCCTGGGCACCCTCGCGGAGATCGGCCTGTACGAACTCCGTCGTTCCCTCGAACGCTCCCAGACCGACCTCGCTGCCGAGCTGGGCATCAGCCAGCCGGCCGTCTCGCAACTCGAACGCGGCGACGACGCGAAACTCTCAACTTTGCGCAGCTACCTCGAGAGTCTCGGCGCCCGACTCCAGATCCTCGCCATTTTCGACGACGGCGAAGCAGAAACCGCCATCCCCATCCGGATCGGAGTCAGCGCCTAGCCGCAACGACCGCGAAGACACTCCCTGGCTCAGTGAGATCGAGCCAAGCGGACCCGAACGAACCGGCAATACCCAGATCAGAGGATGTCTTGCGGACCTCGGCGATTGACGGGGAGTGGCGCCGGCAAAGAGCGCCCAGTTGGGGTTGCCAGCGTAGAGGGGCGCTCTGATCTGGTAGTGCGCGAAGCGGCGGTGTCCCGCGCCGCCAGGTGACCGACCGGTCACCGTCGAGGACCAACGCCACCGCGTGGCCTTGAACTTCTTCGTGAACCGCCGCCTGGTCTTCCCCGGCGGCGGGTAGTGCCTCATCACAGACATGGCTCCCTCCCAATTGAGGTGTCAAACCAACACGGGGACCTCACGTCGGGTTCTCCCGCACCGCGGACTCCTCCGAATCGGTGCATGTCAAACCCGATTCTGGAGGCCTCAGTTCACCGACCACGGACCTAGTGCCCGCTCAAATCCGACGACCGGCAATCGGGGCCGCGCTAGGCCGAGGTCGACGCGAGCGCGACCCGCTACTGGAGCGTGGCTCGGGTTCCAGATCGGACAGTGACCAGTCAGGTATCGCGTTGGTGCTGGGAGTCGCTCAGTTCAGGTCTTGAGTTGGAGCGACTTCGGGAATCATGAGTCGCGGTCCGGCGACTCGTCTACCGAGCATCACACGAGTTCCTGGCCACTTCCAAGTGGGCTCGGCATCACGCAGTGGTCCGATTATGCCTCTCACCTGTTAAGCGATTGAGAATCGATCCTTGGTAGTGAAGCTTGTGTAACAGCATTCTCTCGATATACCACTGTCCTAGATTCCAGGCTTCGTGATGGACTTCGTTCGGCAGTTCACCCAGTTTTTGCTTAGCATGAACCAAGTCATTCCGGACGCTATTGATCGCTTCCAGACCATTCGCTGGAAGTCGGCCGACCCGTGCCAGCGCGTCTAGTGCTTCACAACCTGCACCAAGTCTGATATCGATTCCCATACCTTTTGTCGCACACGCGACAAACTTACCTGTGCTTTCTCCTCGCTTCTTTTCCCGTCCGAGTTCTTGGTGCGAGAGAACTTCGAGAGCCGCTTGGGTTAGTACTATTCCAACATATGCTGGACTTGTATTACTTACGAGATACCAATCTATTGCTCGTGTCATAGTGCTGCGCCAATCGCGATCGTCTCTGAATAGACGCCAGTGTTCGGGGAACAACTCCGAGAGTGAGTCGGCACCGTTCAATCCTCGGAACCAGGACCGGCTTTGTCTCCATGAATCTACGTGGTGTACACCCCAGCGCATCCAAGATTGTGCTCCGTGCTCATCCTGACCCTCCACGAGAGTGACACCGCAAGCCGAGCCACGAGCGAACGAAAGGAGCATACGCAACGCATCAAGCAGTACGCTCGCTCGCTTGACCGAAAACGTAGCGCCGCTAGTACGGATGATTCTGCCAGTATACGTAACGCCGAATCCTCTATCTCGCTGGAGCGTCGTGCAGACCTCGGAGATGTTATTGACCCCGGTGAGCTCCACGGTCCAATCAGAATCCGCGAGGGTTGCATGAGAAATCGAAGTCATTATCGATCCGTTGATACTAGGGATCGATTGATTCCCGAGTAGCTGAGGAAAGTTGATCAGCGAAAAGGTCACAGCACTTAGCGGCCTTCCGTCGTCCCGGACATCCACGGGCTGACGTTGTGGCAACAATACCCCTTCTCCTGTATTGAGGTCGAAGGATCCGCAAACAGAGCGTAGGCAAGCACCATTCTGCAATTCAATGTCGAGAGGTCTCTTTTCTAAGAACACATTCGGTAGAACAGCTTCAATCGTAAAGACTGGGGTGGGAAGCAACCGGAGTATGAGTTCGGCAGGGATATCGACCAGTTGGTCTTCGATCCTGATGATTGTTGAACTGCCTAGGTGCACCGGCTCGTTGGGCTCAAGTATATCCAACATCAGTTCGATCCAGGGTCAGTAGTTCTCTCCGACGTTGTCAGCGAGTCGGCGAGGGCTTGGATTTCTTCTAGGGCGGCTTGGATGTCTTCAGCGATCTCAGCGGCGAGGACGGCGGGGGGTGGGAGGTCGTCGGTATCGGTGAGGCTGTCGTCTCGGAGCCAGAAGATGTCGAGGCTGACCTTGTCGCGCGCCAGCAGTTCGTTGTAGG